>NZ_JBCNFP010000111.1:0-5596 GCF_050481165.1 Paenibacillus cisolokensis | reverse complement strand
TGTTTGATGCAACGCTAGTGAACTTTTTAAGGCTTTTTTAAGATTTAAGCAGGAATTCGTCAATTTTTGTCGTATTTCTTAATTTATCAATTCTTTGACAAGCGATTAGAGAAGGGGTTTGCTCGCATGAACGTTCGTTCCTTCCAACTTTCCGATTACCGGCCGGTAACGGAGCTTCTGGAAACGGTTCTTTCGGCGGAATGCTTCGATCAGACGATGGAAGCTTTCGCGCGGCAATTGTCATGGGATAGCGATCTCGTGCTTGTTTCATTCAACCAGTCGGAAATTACAGGGGTGATTATCGGGACGATCGATAATCAGCGCGGGTACTACTATCGGGTGGCGGTACATCCCGATCATCGGAACAAAGGCATCGGAAAGTCGCTGATCCGGGCGCTCAGGAAACGTTTCGAGCAACGTAAAGTGACGAGGATCATGATTACGGCGGACGAGCACAACGTGCCGTACCTGCCCTTTTACGAATCGATGGGCTACGCGGCCGACGATTTTTTTTATTCATTCCAAAAGCTGAGCATTGTTGCCGGCTGAACGTCGCTCTTCCCGGGCGGAGAAGCGCTTGTCCCGCGGCGGGAGAAGCCGGTTTGCGCATATCTTGGACGCTTATTGATGATGGCGTCCCGGATATGCTTTTTTTGTCTTGTCAGCGCTTCGGTCATCTTGGGGTGGTTTCCGTTAGCGATTTTATATATGATGGTGGGAGGAACGTCAGACCTTTATAAATGATAGCGAAAGCGAGGGGAACGCATGAACGGATCGTTCTCCGACCGCCCCGAGCGCGATTCGGAGCGCGCATCGTCCGGATCGGCCGCTCACGGTCTGTGGGTACGTTGGTTGACGGATTGGCTGAAGACGCTGTCGATTGCGGTGACGATCGTGTTGATGCTCCATTATTTCGTATTCAACCTGTCGACGGTGGAAGGGCAATCGATGGAGCCGACGCTCGCGGACAAGGAATGGCTGTTTATCAGCAAGTTTGCCTATATCGTCGGCCGCCCCGCTCTCGGGGACATCGTCATTTTACAAGACCCGACGGACATTGCCGGGCGAAAAGAACTGCTCGTCAAACGGATCGTCGGCATGCCCGGGGATACGATCGAAATTCGCGACAGCAAGCTGTACCGCAACGGCGAGCTGGCGATCGAGCCGTATACGGATTCGAAAATCGAGGACATGGATTACGGCCCGGTCGTCGTTGCTAACGGAAGCTATTTCGTAATGGGAGACAATCGCCATGCCCGGGCGAGCCGTGACAGCCGAACGTTCGGAGTCGTGCCGCTGGAAAAGATAAAAGGAAGGGCGGATTTCATATTGTGGCCGATCGACAAAATAAGTTCGTTATAGGAGCTGTTTCGATATGAAAGAAGTCGTCGTCTATACCGACGGAGCCTGCTCGGGTAATCCGGGACCCGGGGGTTGGGGAGCGATTCTGTTCTACGGAAGCCACCGGAAGGAAATATCGGGCGGAGAGAAGTCGACGACGAACAACCGGATGGAAATCCGGGCGGTGATCGAGGCGCTGAAGCTGCTGAAGGAACCTTGCCGGGTAACGGTGTACAGCGATTCCGCTTATGTCGTCAATTGCTTCAAGCAAGGATGGATTAAAGGCTGGCTTCGCAACGGGTGGAAAAACAGCAAGGGCCAGACGGTCGAAAACCGCGATCTGTGGGAAATACTGTGGGAACAGATGCAAATTCATAACGTCGACTATGTAAAGGTAAAAGGGCACAGCGATAATGAATGGAACAACCGCTGCGACGAATTGGCAAGAGAAGCGATCAAGCGGCTTCCCTAGAATGGGAAGCGAATCGGCTGCCTTATTCCCTTGCATGGGGGAGTCTTGCGCTGAGGACGCCGGATGACAAGGAGGTGAGCGGCATGAGCGATACGAATGGCGGCCATAACGGCGAGGCGCCGGTCCGAAGCCGGCAATTTTGGGAATCGCTGGCGAAAGAGATGAAGCAGGCCGCGCCTTCGCTTGGCATCGATAAAATCGGGATCGCGTCCGCGGAACCGTTCCGCGCGTTGAAAGACATTTTGCTGCGGCACCGGGAGGCGGGACGGGAATCCGGCTTCGAAGAGCCCGATCTCGACAAGCGGACCGATCCTTCGCTGTTGTTCGACCGTCCCCAATCGCTTATCGCTATCGCCATCGCGTATCCGTCGAAGCTTCAGGATCCGCCGAAGTCGGAGCCGGGGGCGCGCAGAGGGATTATCTCGCGCTCGGCATGGGGACTGGATTACCACCATGTGCTGCGCGACCGGCTGGCCCGTCTGGAGGCGTGGCTGCGCGAACGCGTTCCCGAGCTGCGGGCCGAAAGCATGGTCGATACCGGGGCGCTGGTCGACCGCGCGGTTGCCGAGCGCGCCGGCATCGGATGGAGCGGCAAAAACGCGTCGATCATTACGCCGGAATGGGGCTCGTGGGTCTACCTGGGCGAGATGATTACGAATTTGCCGCTCCCCCCTGACGAGCCGGTAACCGAGAGCTGCGGCTCATGCACGAAGTGCATCGACGCCTGCCCGACGGGCGCGCTCGTCGGACCCGGACAGCTCGATGCCAAAAAGTGCATCTCGTTCGTTACGCAGACGAAGGATTGGGTCAGCGAAGACATGATGCGCAAAATCGGCAACCGGCTGTACGGCTGCGATACTTGCCAGATCGTCTGTCCGGTCAACCGGGGCAAAAACTGGACCCATCAGCCGGAGCTGCAGCCGGATCCGGAAAAGGTAAAGCCGCTGCTCGTGCCGCTGCTGACGATGAGCAACCGGGAATTCCGGGAAACATACGGCGACAGCGCATCGTCATGGCGCGGCAAGAAGCCGATTCAGCGCAATGCGGTGATCGGGCTCGGCAATTTCCGGGATGCGGAATCGGTCCCGGCGCTCATCAGCGTGCTGCGGAACGATCCGCGCCCCGTACTGCGCGGCACGGCCGCTTGGGCGCTCGGTCGGATCGGCGGCGCCGAAGCGGAGGCGGCGCTTGCCGACGCGCTCGAGACTGAAGCGGACGAAGAAGCGCGGGCGGCGATTATGCGCGCGCTGACGGCGGTAAGGACGCCGGAGCCTGCCGCCGGGGCCGGGAGAGCGAAGGAAGGAAAGTCTTAACGGAAAGCGGACGAACATGCGGAGCAATTGCGCATGCTTCGTTCGCATGCTATGATAAGTGCTATTATGGCTGGTGCAAGCCGGAAACGAAAGAACAAAGGACAGGTGAATCAGAATTATGTCGGCTTGGGATATTGTTATTCCGGTTCTGACGCTGATCGTCGGAGCGGTAGGCGGTTTTGTCGGCGGCGTATTCTATTTGCGCAAGCAGCTGGAAAAAATGCAGCGCGATCCCGAGGCGCTGCAGAAGATGGCCAAGCAGATGGGATACAATCTGAACAAACAACAGATGGCCAAAGCTCAGCAACTGCTGAATAAAAATACCGGAGGCCGGCACAACCGCCACTTCGGCGGCCGGAAATAGCCGGCGCGCGCGGAGCGTCTTCCGCGCGAGAAGGAGTGAAACGACATGGCTGGGGTGAAAGATTACGTCAATCCGTCGGTTGACGAAAACCGCAAACAGATCGAGTATCATGTGAAAGAGATTTTGAGGCTGATCGGCGAAGATCCGGAACGCGAAGGGCTGCTCGAGACGCCGGCCCGCGTCACGCGCATGTATGAAGAAATATTCGCCGGGTACGGCGTCAACCCGCGCGACGTGCTCGGGGTGTCGTTCGACGAGCAGCATGAGGAACTGGTCATCGTCCGCGATATCGTATACTACAGCATGTGCGAGCATCATATGGCGCCGTTCTTCGGCAAAGCGCATATCGGCTACATCCCGAGCGGCAAAATCGCGGGCCTGAGCAAGCTTGCCCGGCTTGTCGAAGCGGTCTCGCGCCGGCTGCAGGTGCAGGAGCGCATTACTTCGCAGATTGCGGACATCATGGAGGAGTCGCTGCAGCCGCACGGCGTCATGGTCGTCGTGGAAGGCGAGCACCTGTGCATGTGCGCGCGCGGCGTGAAGAAGCCGGGAAGCAAGACGGTCACCTCCGCGGTCCGCGGAGAATTCCGCAGCAACGAAGCGCTGCGTTCGGAATTTCTGGCGCTGCTGAAGCAATAATTTTCCCATTGCGGCCCCCTTGTCGGGAACAGACAAGGGGGCTATTGTCGTTTGTCGGGAACGGACAGGGGTCTCTTGCCGTTCCAGCCGTTGCGCGATGGAGGCGCCGCGAAGGGATGTTTTAATACGGCTTCCACTGGAGACGGCTGGCTTCTGCGAAGCGTTCGCTTACGTAAGGCCAGTTGACGACGTTCCACCAGTCCTTGATATAATCGTCGCGCTTGTTCTGATGCTTCAAGTAATAGGCGTGCTCCCATACGTCGAGCGGGAGGATCGGAACAACGTCCCACTGCGACAAGTTTTGATGCTTCTCGGCCGTCAAAATTTCCAGCCGCCGGCTGCGCGGGCTCCAGACGAGTATCGCCCAGCCGCCGCCTTCGACTTTACCGGCCGCTTCGCTGAACTGCTTTTTGAACGCATCGTAGCTGCCGAAATCCCGCTTCAACTGCTCGGCAAGCGCTCCGCTCGGCCTGCCGCCGCCGTGCGGCGACATGACGTTCCAGAACAGCGTATGCAGGTAATGGCCGGCGCCGTTGAAGGCGAGCTCCCGCTCCCAATGCTTGACGAGATCGAAATTGCCGGTCCTTCGGGATTTCTGCAGCTCTTTCTCCGCCTTGTTTAGTCCGTCGACGTAGCTTTGATGATGCTTGTCGTGATGAATGCGCATCGTCTGCTCGTCGATATGGGGCTCGAGCGCATGATAGGGATAAGGGAGCGGCGGCAACGTATGTCCGCCGATCGGCACCTGTTCGACCGGCGACCGGCCGTCCTCCTCCGGCGGCGCGTCGGAACGGGGCTCTTCCCCGCCGGCTTCGGCTTGCGCAGCGCCGCTCGCATCCGCAGCGCCGCTCGCTTCCGGAGCGCTGCTCGCTTCCGGAGCGCCGCCGTTTCGAAACGGCCCGTCCGCCGTCCCGAATTCAAGCGTCTCCGCATCGCCGCCGCTGTCATACGGGCTCCCGTCCGCCGCGTCCGTCTGCCGCCGCACTTGCTCGTGAGCCTCCATCATGCCGAGATAATAGGTTGATTCGCGCACGGCATGGAGAATAAAGGAACGGGCTTGCGGATTGTTGGCGACCGCGGCGCTCTCGTTCATCATGCGTAGCAGCTGGTCGACGAACGACTGCGACTGATAGGCGGAGGCATGGAGCAGCACGTCCGCCTGACCGGCAAGCTGCTCCGACCGCTGGCCGGCCTTCGGCAGCGCTTCGTCGATCCACAGGCCCGCCCGCCGCTCCGTCTCCGCGAATACCGGTTCCCACGCTTCCAGCAGGGACGCATATTCCGGCTCCAGATCGGGAGTCAGTTGCCTGAGTATGGCGGTATGCTCCCGTTCTTGCGTTTTCCAGAACCTAATTTCTTCCAGCAGCCGAATCGGCATGTAAGGTCCATATACAAAAAGCACGCCATCTGCCTCCCTTAAGGATGGAATACACCTTTTCTCTATAGATCTGGACAGTGAAAAGTTTT
>NZ_JBCNFP010000110.1:0-33377 GCF_050481165.1 Paenibacillus cisolokensis | reverse complement strand
CGGGCTTTCGAAATTTAGGCTTATATTAACCTTCCAAAGAAAAGGAGGTGGAAAGATGGCAACAGAAAAAAAGTCGAGTCATTCCGACGGCGACCGTAAGAGAGGCTCTCGCGGTTCTCGTGGTTTTCACGGTTTTCACGGTTTTCCCGATTTTCATGGTTTTCCAGAATTTCACGGATTTCCCGTTTTTCCCATATTTCCCGGTTCTCACGGCTCTCACGGTTCCCATGGCTCTCACGGCTCTCATGGCTCTCACGGTTCTCCCACGGCTCTCACGGTTCCCACGGCTCTCACGGTTCCCACGGCTCTCACGGCTCTCACGGCTCTCATGGCTCTCACGGTTCCCACGGCTCTCATGACTCTCACGGCTCTCATGACTCTCATGGCTCTCATGACTCTCATGGCTCTCACGGCTCTTGGGGCGATCGCTCGCAAGGCAAGAAACACGACCTCAAGAACAAAAAAAGGAACAAAAGAAAGAAAAGCAAAAAACATTCACGCCGCAAACTTTGGAAATGAACAATTGGCCCGGTTGTGACATTCGCGTTCCCGCCTGAATAAGGTAAAGTAGCATGAAAGCCTATCGTGTACCGATAGGCTTTTACTTTTGCTCAAGGGGATGGTCTTATGTCCACGATGGAAGGCCTTCCGGTGCGCAGCATTCACATCGAATACGCACGAGACCGCGAACTGCGAATGGAAGCGCGGAGCAGGCGGTTCGTACCGGTCAAACTGGTAATCGACGGACGTTCCTCCAATGCGCAGCTGGGGATCAGAGGGGGGCATACGCGCAACTATCCGAAAAAATCGTATGAGCTCCGTTTGCCGGACGGCGAGATTTTGCACTGGAACGCGGAGACGGACGATCCTTCCATGATGCGAAACGCCCTGTCGTTTCAATTTTTTACGATGATCGGAGTTCCCGCACCCCGCACCAAACATTTTTGGCTGGAATGGAACGGCGAACCGCAAGGGGTCTATTTGGAGATCGAATCGGTAAACCGGAATTTTTTTAAGCGGCGGAAAATCTCCTATAAATCGCTGATATACGGGACGAACGACAACGCCAATTTCTCGCTGATCGATCCGGAGACGAAACGCCGCAAGGCGTCGCTTATCGACGGCTACGAATGGATTCGGGGCGGGGATATATCGAAAAAAAGACTGGGGCGGTTCGTCGGCCGGATTAACCGGTTGAAGGGCAACATGCTGCGGCAATGTTTGATCCGGAATCTCGATATCCGCCAATATTTGCATTGGCTGGCCGGAGCCGTGCTGACAGGCAATTACGACGGCTTCGACCAAAATTATGCGCTATACGAGCATCCGCCGACCGGTCGGTACCGCATCATTCCGTGGGATTACGAAGGCACTTGGGGACGCAATTGCTACGGCAGGCCATGCGGCAGCGACCTGGTGCCGATACAGGGCTATAACAAGCTGACCGAAAAGGTTCTTGCCTTCTCCTCCTGCCGGCAGGCTTACCGCAAAATACTGGTCAAGCTGCTGCGCAAGCCTTTTACCGTCGAAGACCTCGGTCCGGTCATCGACCGGATGCATAACCATATCGCCGCCGCCATCTATCACGACCATACGCGCAAACACGATTATCGTACATTTATGAGAGAAAAAGAATTTATACGGCAATATATTCACGAACGCCGGCAAGTGGTGAAGCGGGAATTGGCCGGTTGGAAGGATTGACGGACGGACCGGCCTATCGTCCGCTGCGTTCGGCCGCCCGTCCGTTTCCCATTCCCCTCTATTCTTCGTTATACCAGCCGGTGCTCAAATAGCGTTCGCCCGTATCGGGCGCGATGCAGAGCACCCGTCTTCCTTCACCGAGACGGGCCGCGATTTGCAGAGCCGCCCATACCGAAGCGCCCGAGGAAGGCCCCAGAAGCAGCCCTTCCTGCCGGGCAAGCGCACGCATCGTCCGAAGCGCATCGTCATCTTCCACCTGAATGATCTCATCGTATACCGACGTATTGAGAATCGGCGGGACGAAACCCGGACTTGTCCCCACCAGCTTATGGGGACCGGGCTTCCCTCCCGAAAGAACCGGCGAACCTTTCGGTTCCACGACGGCGATATGCAAATCCGGAAGACGCTCTTTGAGCGCTTCTCCCGTTCCGGTCACCGTTCCTCCGGTGCCCGACGTTGCGACGAACGCGTCCAGCTTTCCTCCCGTTTGCGCGACAATTTCCACCGCCGTCGTCGTCCGGTGAATGGCGGGATTCGCCTCATTCTCGAACTGGTTCGGCATGAAGCTGCCCGCAATGGCGTCGCGCAGCTCCTGCGCCTTGCGAATCGCGCCGGGCATCCGCTGCTCCGTCGGCGTCAGCACAACCTCCGCGCCGTAAGCCTTCAGCAGACTGATCCGCTCCGCGCTCATATTGTCAGGCATGACCAGAATAAGCCGGTAACCTTTGGCGGCCGCATTCATCGCCAGGCCGATGCCGGTATTGCCGCTTGTCGGCTCGATCAGCGTGCCGCCCGGCTTGATCAGCCCCTGCCGCTCGGCCGCGGCGATCAGCGAGAAGGCGGCGCGGTCTTTGACGCTCCCGCTCGGATTGAATTTCTCCAGCTTCACCAGTACTTCGGCGCTTCGGGGCGGCACGATCCGGTTCAACCGGACGGCCGGCGTATCCCCGATCAATTCGGTAACATTATTGACAACTCGCGGCATATAGGTTCCTCCAAAGTCCCATGTTATGTTCTCGTTTGCTGAGGCGCTGCCAGAATCGGCCTGATGAACCACCAACCGGCGATCGGCATGGCCCCGACGGCAAGCAGCAGCATCGCGATCGCCAGCGGCGAGTCGTCCCGCGGGACGACAGCCATATAAGCGAGCAGCCCGACCGACCGTCCGGCGGTGAGCATCAGCTCGCGCATGACGATAAATTCCACCCGCTGCCGGGCGCTCTCTTCCGTACGGCCGATCAGATCGAACACCGTCGAGGTCATCGGGATCGTATAAAGCGGCATAAAAAGCGACGTGCCGATGCCGAAAACAAGCAGTGCGGTATAGTTGAAGCCAAAAAACAATACGGTGATGACCGCCGATATCATGATCACGCCGATGAGCATGATCAGCTTGCGGTTTTGCACGGAAAGCAGCTTGCCGGTCACCCAGAAAGCTCCCAAAGCGACGAGCGACGTAATGAGTGAAAAATTGCCTACCATTTTCTCGCTGCGGGTTACGACGTATACCATCAAACCGACGAGAAACATAAAAACGCCTTCCCGCACGCCCTGCAGCGCGATCGCGGGAGCGACCCGCCGCCAGGGATTGCCCCGTTCCTTCAGCTGCCGGATCGTATGGAGCCAGTCGTATCGTTCGCCGAACTTCCGTTTGCGAAGCCAGAAGCTGAGGATGACGGCTGCCCCGTAGATGATCAGCGAAATCGTAAATATAATCCGATATCCGCCCAAACCTTGGCGCGACGTAATGACGATGCCCGATATCCAGGGAGCCAATATGCCGGCGGCCGACCCGAGAAAGCCGGCCCAGCCGTTGAACTTGTCGCGGTTATCCGGTTCGGTGATTTCGAAATAGACGACGTTGTAGGCCAGCCAGAACAAACCGGCGGCTACGCCGTTTAAAACGCCGAGCGCGATCATGTAGGCTTTGGCCTGCTCGCCAAGCATCAGCACCGCAAGATAAAAGCCTCCCGACAGCGCGACGCCGAGACGGAGGCCGTTCATTTTATTATGCTCTTTGATCCACTTGCCGGCCAGCCAAAACGTCAAGCCGCTGGTGACATACTGTGTCAGCGTATACCAGCCGAGCAGCGCATAAGATTGACTCGTCTTCCAAAGAAATACCGGAACGAAAGTCCCGGACACCGCGCCGGCCGCGCCGAAAAAGCCTTGTACTGCCAGCAGCAGCACAGCTTGAGCGTCCAGTGTTCCGGCAGGCCGTCCGGACGATCTTTCCCGGCTGTGCGCGATCTCGCCCAAGCGCTGAAACCAGGCCAGCAACCGGGACTGAACCGCATGTTTACCCTGCTGCAACTTCCATCACTCCCGCCTTTGGAATCCTTATGTAAGGTGCCCAAAAGCGGTATAAGACATGCCCGGCACGGGCTCGTTGGATATTATTAGCCGTTATCGGCCGCCGCTTCGGCTTCGCGCCGGAGCGGTGCGAGAAAACGGTCGCGGTCCTGCGGCGCGATCCGCTGCACGGTCTGGAAGCAGGAGGGACAGACATACCAGACGACACCGAACGGAGCCTCGAGCAGCGGCTGTCCGAGCGACTTCGGCACGGCCGGCCGAAAACCGGCTTCCCCGATCGTCTGCATGCCGGCTTCCAGCATATATTCCCGGCATGACGGACATTCCGGCACTTCCTCCTGACCGTCCAGCACCCGTTCGACCGTTTCTTCAACCGCCAGCCACTCACGGTCGGTGTGCCGGAAACCGTCGGCGTTGTCCGCCCAGCCGGTATCGTCGCCGGCTTCTCCTTCAACGTCCCAATCGGAATCGCCGTCATCCGGACGGTCGAGACCGATTTGCACCGTACGGTACCCGGTCAGTTCATTGTCGCAATACGGACACTTTTCCTCGGGTCCGAGTTCCTCGTCCCAGACGATTTCCGTCTGACACCAAGGACATATCGTTGTTTGTTCCATATATCCCGTCTCCTTTTATTCCATGACATAGATGATGCCGAGAACGATAAACAGTATGGCCACCGCAAGCAGCGACCCCCACAAATATTTCATCCCCGTTGCCCCTTTATTTTTTGATCATGCTAGGAAACCGATGCTCCGATGACGTAGGAAAGCGAGACGGAAATCAGCATCGCAAGCAGTCCGACCGCCCGATTGTCCTTGATCATCTCCTCATCGATCCGGAATACCGGCGTTAAAAATTCGAACAAAAAATAGGCGGCAAGCAGCAGAACGAATCCGAATCCGGCATATACCATGCTCTGGTAGACGGAATCGCCGGATTCGATCGAGAATCGGAAAATGTTGCATATGCCGAATATTTTCCCGCCGGTGGCCATGGCGACCGACAAATTGCCGTTTTTGATTTCCTTCCAGCAGTTGTACTTGGTCACCATCTCGAAGCAGGCGAGAAATACGATCAAAGCGATAACCGCTACGGAAACGTACGCGAGCGTCGCGATATACGGGTTGTCGAGCAATTGATCGACTTGCTGTTCCATCCGGCGGCACCTCCGTTATTTCAATTCGGCGACCGTTACGCCGGCTCCGCCTTCGCCGTACTGGCCGAGCCGAAAGCTTTTCACATGTTTGTGCTTGCGCAAAAACTCCTGAATGCCCGAGCGCAGTATGCCCGTGCCTTTGCCGTGTATAATGTAGACTTGGCCCATGCCGGCCAGAAACGATTCGTCCAGAAAGCGGTCGACCTCGAGCAGAGCCTCTTCAAGATTCGAACCGCGCAAATCCAGTTCCATCGAAGCGCGGTCGTCGCGCGTCCGTTTCAAGCTCGCTGCCGCTGTCGGCTGTTGCGTTTTGTTGACGGCCGCCTGCCGCTTGACAAGCTCCAGATCCGACAGTTGCACTTTCATTTTCAAAATGCCGAGCTGCACCAACGCTTCCTCGCCGGATAGCTCGACCACATGCCCCCGCTGGTTGAGGCTGTAGACCATCACTTCGTCGCCCGGCTCGATCCGCTGCGGCTTCGCGTTCGGTGCCGGCCGCTTCCGGCCGGCCGGCTCCGGTTCGGCCTGATCGAGCCGGCGCTTGGCCTCGATCAGCTTATGCTCCTTCACCGAAGCGCCTTCCTCCAGAGCGAGCTTGCGCAAATCGCTGATGATCTGCTCCGCTTCGCGTTTCGCCTTGGCCACCAGCTGCCGCGCCTCATCCCGCGCCTTCTGCAGCAGCTTCTCGCGCTGTTCCTCAAGCTTCGCCCGCTCGGCCTCAAGGCTTGCGCGGAGCGCTTCATTCTCCCGTCTGAGCGCTTCGGCGGTTTGCCGTTCGGCCTCGGCGCCGAGACGATTCTCCTCCAGCGACGCGATCATGTTGTTGACCAGCTGATCTTCGTCGCTTACCTCTCCGCGCGCATGTTCGATAATGGAACGGGGAAGGCCGAGCCGCTCGGCGATCGCGAACGCATTGCTTCGCCCGGGCACGCCGACGAGCAGCCGATAGGTCGGACTCAGCGTTTGCACGTCGAATTCCATGCTGGCGTTGATAATCCCTTTGCGATTGTAGGCATACGCCTTCAGCTCGCTGTAGTGGGTTGTCGCCACAATCCGGCTGCCCTGCCGGTGAATATGTTCGAGAATGGCGATGGCCAGCGCCGACCCTTCTGCCGGATCGGTGCCCGCCCCCAGCTCGTCGAGCAGCACGAGGCTCTTCGGCGTCATCGCCTTCAAAATCCGGATAATATTCGTCAGATGGCTGGAGAACGTGCTGAGATTTTGCTCGATGCTTTGTTCGTCCCCGATATCGGCGTATATGGCGTCGAAAACGCACAGCTGGCTGCCGTCCTCCGCCGGTACGAACAAGCCGGACATCGCCATGATGCTCAGCAAACCGATCGTTTTGAGCGTTACCGTTTTTCCACCCGTATTCGGTCCGGTTATGATGATCGCCGTATAATCGTTGCCCAGCTCGACATCGACCGGCACGACCTGTTCGGACGGGATAAGCGGGTGACGGGCGCGGCGCAGCTTCAAAAATCCCCTGTCGTTCATGCGGGGCTGCGTTGCCCGCATCTCATGGGCGAGACGAGCCTTCGCGTAAGCGAAATCGAGCTTGCCGAGCAGATCCAGATTCAATTCCAGATCTTTGGCGGCTTCCGCGGCGAGAGCGGTCAGCCTCTGCAATATTTTTTCGATTTCGCGGGCTTCGGACGCTTTCAGCTCGCGCAGCCTGTTGTTCATCGCCACGACCGCTTCCGGCTCGATGAACAGCGTCGCCCCCGATCCCGATTGATCGTGAACGATGCCGCCAAAATGGGACCGGTATTCCTGCTTGACCGGGATGACGTACCGATCGCCGCGCAGCGTAATGATCGCATCCTGCAGCATTTTCTGAACCGAGGCGGAGCGGATCATCTGTTCCAGCTTTTCCCTGATCCGGCTTTCGCCGTTCCGCAGCTCCCGCCGGATCGCGGCCAGCTCCGGACTTGCCGAATCCATCACGTCTCCCTGCTCGTCAATGCAGGCGAATATCGCATCCTCCAGCTCCTTGTGCTCGGCGATCATTTCGGCAATCCCTTGCATAAGCGGGAGCGGATCGTCTTCATGAATTTGGCCGATATGACGCTTTACCCGCCGGCCGCCTCTTGCCGTCAGCGCAATGTCCAGCAGCTCATGCGCGCTGAGCGTTCCGCCGATTACCGCACGGCGCAGCGCGGGCCGAATGTTGGCGATGCCGGCGAACGGCGCGGCGCCTTTCAGCCGGTCGGCCTTGTACGCTTCGTCCGTCATCTGAAGCCTCGTTTTCACTTCCTCCAGATCCGGACTCGGGACCGTCCGCTCCGCTTCCACTTGTCCAAGCGGCGTTGCGGCATGCTGAACCAATTTATGAATAATTTTCGGATATTCGAGCGTATGCAGAATTTTGTCGTCCAATCGCGGCACAACTCCTCTCGTTCTCCATTATAGCCGAAATGAATGGTTCCATGCTACGCGTTCGCGCAAGGCGCGCCGCATCTTTAACGGATATAACGGATCATTCCATACATGATTCCAGCTGATCTGGAAACAATAAATTTCGGGTAAACCATTTCGTTAAGGAGGATGCGATATGAACTTTCTGGGACATGTTGTCCGTTTTGTCGTGGCCGCAATCGTGCTCATGATCGTCGGATTTATTGTTCCCCAGTTTCAAGTAGGCGGATTCTGGAGCGCGCTTTTTCTCGCGCTTGTCATCGCCGTGCTGGGTTGGATCATAGAAGGGATCTTCGGCAAAAAAGTTACGCCGTTCGGCCGCGGCATCGTCGGTTTTCTTACCAGCGCAGCCGTCATCTGGATCGCCCAATTCATCGTTAGCGGCGTCCGGGTTTCGATACTGGGCGCGCTGCTTGCCGCTTTGGTCATCGGCATTATCGACCTGTTCATTCCGATCAGTTCGCCGTTCACGGCGGGCAAGAAGCGGGCCGATTAATCGCAAACGCGCAAACATAAAGCCTCTGCCGGGCCGATTGCGGATAACGGCGGAGGTTTTGTTTTGCAGTTTTATTTTGCAGTTTTTGTCACCTGATGTTCAACAATTGTTCATGCGCCGTTCAACGGTTTGTCACCGCATAATTTTGGATTTCAGGATACAATAGGAAGACATCGGGTATAGTTCCCCGAACAATAGGTTTGTGGAAAGGGGTTCGAGACGGATGAAAAAAACGTACGGGCTGCTTGCTCTGATCGTCGTTCTTTCTTTCGCGCTTGCAGCTTGCGGCGGTTCAACAAAAGAAGAAACGCCGGCCGGAGAAGGCGGCGATACGGGCGGAGCGGCAACCGGTCAAGAAATCGTGATCAAAGCGTCCAACTGGCAGTTCGATCAGTCCGAGTACCGCGTTCCGAAAGGCCAGCCTTTTACGCTTAAGCTCGAATCGACGGAAGGCGTGCATGGCATTGAGGTGGCGAATACCGACATCAAGCTCGGCAACGGCGAATCGAAAACCTATACGCTCGATAATGCCGGCGATTACGAGCTGTCCTGCAACGTTCCTTGCGGTGTCGGCCATGCGAAAATGAAAGCGAAGCTGGTCGTCGAATAAAAATCAAACTCCGGCCCCCGAACACGGAAGTTTTCCGTTCGGGGGCCGATTATTTGGCGAAGCGGATATGATGTTCCCGCTAACTCTTTTCGATCAGTTCGATCCATTCGTTGTATTCCGTTTGCAGCTTGGCGTATTCCTGCTCCAGTTTTTCATGCTCTTCATGGAGCTTCTGCAGCGATTGCCGGATCGCCTCGGCGCGCTTTTCGGCTTCGTCCCGCTCGGCTTCGAGCTGACGAGCCCGCTCCGCGAGACGTTCGGTCTGCGCCGACGCCGCCGCCGCTTCCTCTATATAACGCTTCAGCTCGCTGCGCGCGCTCTTCTCCTGAATCGCAAGCTCCCGGTGCAGCTCGGCATATTCCTCGGATTCCCGCACCGCCTCGGCGGCGCGCTTCTTCTCCGCCTCCAGCAACCCGGCCAGTTCCTTTTCCTTGGCAGCTGCCTGTTCAAGCTGCCGCTGCATCGCTTCCAGCTGACGAGCCTGATCGTTAAGCCGTTGCCGCTGCTCCGACGCTTGCCGTCTGGCCGCTTCCGCTTCCGCGCGGCCGTTCTCAAGCTCACGTTCGCGGGCGTCAAGCAGCTCGGCCAGCCGGTCTTTCTCCGAGCGCATTCGCTGCAGCTCCTCTTCGGCCCGATTCAGCCGGTTGTCGCGTTCCCTCAGCTCGTCCTCCAGATTGGAGGCTGTCGAACGCAGCGTCTCTTCCTGCTCCATCGTCTGCATAAGCGCTTCTTCCGTCGCATGCAGCCGCTCGGTCCACTCCGCTTTCTCCTTTTCCCACTCGGAACGGACCGCCTGCAATTCGCCTTGCAGCCGTTCCCGTTCTTCGTGAAGCAGCTTTTTGCGGCGTTCAAGCTCTGCACGGTACGATTGTTCGAGCTGCGCCTTGTCGGACTTCCACAGCTGCTCGCGCGCGGCCTCTTCCTCCCGCCGGCGCTGCTCCGCCGCCTCCTGTTCGGCCTGCCATGCGCGTTCGCGCTCGTCCCATTTGGCCTGCCATTCGGCCTCGAGCTCCCGGACAGCCGCTTCCCGTTCTTTCTTGCCGGCGGTAATCGCCGCCGCCCGCTCCTCTTCCGCTTTCCGCAGCGCCTCCCGCAGCGCGGCGGTATCCGCTTCGAACCGCTCCTTCAACCGAATCCGTTCGGCAGCCGCCTCTTTTCGCGCCTTGTCCTTTACCGACTCCAGCTCGCTGCGGAAATTGTCGCGCTCCTTCCGAAGCGCCGCTTCAGCCTCCGACCGGAGCCGTCTCTCCTCGTCTGCCTTCCGCTGAAGGGCGTCCGCCTGCGCCGCAAGCTGCCGCTCGAACTCGGCTTGCCGCGCCGCCGCCGCTTCGTCGGCTTCCCGCCTGGCCGCTTCCAATTCTTCGAGCCGGCGGCTTCGCTCCTCTTCGAGCTGACCGGCCCAAGCCGTCCGTTCCGCCTCCAGCTGCTCCTCGGCTTCCATTCGTCCGAGCAGCGCCTGATCGAGCTGCTCCTGAAGCGATGCCGAAAGCTCGGCCAGCCGCCGCTCGTAGCCCGCTTTCTGCTCTTCGAGCGCGCTTGCGGCCACATCCCGCTCCGCTTTCAGCTGTTCTTCATGCGACGCCTTGAGCCGCTCGAGCGTCTTCTCCATCTCCGCCTTCTGCCGCTCGAGCGCCGCTTCGCGATCGGCGGCCAGTCTCGCCAGCGCCGCTTCGTGTTCGGCATGCCGCTTCGCCAGCGTCTCCTTGTGCTCGGCGTTTCGCCTTGCCAGCTCGGTCTCGTACTTCCGCCGCGCTTCCTCGAGCGCACGGGCCGATTCTGCTTTCAGCCGCTCTTCCGTTTCCCGCGCTTCCTTGCGCAGACGCGCCGTCTCCTCCTGCGCCTTCATCTGCTGTCCGGTCAATTCCTCGCGCAGCGTCGCGATCGCCAGCTTCGCCTGCTCCAGCTCCTCCGACAGCCGCTTCCGCTTCGCCTCTTCTTCGCGCAGACGTTCGTTTTCCTCCTGCAGGCGGGATACGTCCTCCGCCATATGCACCGCCGCCAGCACGGCGAGACGCGGCAGGTCGAGCCGGGGATAGCCTTTGGCCAGCTTATGCATGTTTTCATCGACCAAAGCGGCGATCCGCCGAATATAATCGGCGCTGGAATGCCCCGTCAGCTTATATTGGTTTCCGTATATATCAACCGTTACACGTATCCGATCGGTATCCTTCAAGGCGGTATCCTCCCATTATCCACTGTTCGCGTCTCTAAGCTGTGTAAAAAGCCACATCGCAGTTCCTTACCGGAACTAATTCGATGTGGCTTGAACCCTTTCCTGCCTATTTGCGCAATTCGGCGCTAAAAGATTGTTCCAATTTTTTAACAACGGCGGCATGGCGCTCCGCCACTTCCTCATCGGTCAGCGTACGTTCGGGATGACGGTATACGAGCGCCAGCGCGACGCTCTTCTTGCCTTCGCCGAGCTTCTCGCCGGTATAGACGTCGAACAGCCGCACCGACTCCAGCAAATCGCCCCCCGCTTCGCGCACGGCGGCCGTCAGCCGGGCCGTCTCCACGCCGCGGTCGACGACGACGGCCAGATCCCGTTCGCTTGCCGGGTAACGCGGAAGCTGGCGGTATCGGATGTTGAAATCGGCCCGTTCATATACCGGCTCCAGATCGATCTCCAGCACGTACGTATCGGCAAGGCCGTATTCGCTCTGCAGCGACGGATGAAGCTGCCCGACGTATCCGATCGGCTCGGCGCCCCTTTCCGTCCGCAGCCGGATTGCGGCCGTGCGTCCGGGATGGAAATGCTCCGGCGCAGCCGCCTCGTATTCGACGTCTTCCGCAAGGCCGACCGAAGCGAAGACCGATTCCAGCACGCCCTTCGCATCGTAGAAATCGAAAGGCTCCGCCGTCCGGTTCCATCCCGCTTGCCGGCGGTTGCCGGTCAGCAGTACGGCGAGCCGGTGCTTCTCTTTCGGCTGGCGGGTCAATTCCTCCTCTTGCGTATGGAAGACGCTGCCGATTTCGAACAACGCCAGATCGTTCGTTTTGCGGTTCCGGTTGTAAACCGCAATGTCGAGCAATTGGGGCAGCAGCGACGTGCGCAGCACGCTGCGCTCCTCGCTCATCGGCATCGCCAGCCGGATCGGCCGGCTTGCGTCCGTCAATTGCGGGAACAGCGCCGCGCCCGCGGGGCTCGTAAACGAATAGCTGACAGCCTCGTGCAGACCGGCGTCGGCCAGCAGCCGGCGCAGCCCGCGGCGGATCGCCTGCGGTTTCGTCAACCCGCCCGGCGTCGTCCGGCCTTCGATCGCCGTTGTCGGAATATTATCGTAGCCGTAAAGCCGGGCCACTTCCTCGATCAGATCCACATCGCGCACGATGTCTCCGCGCCGGGAAGGAGGCGTCACGCGGAACACTCCGTCATCGCCCACCTCGCTTTCGAACTGCAGCCGCCCGAATATCGTCTGCACTTCCATCTTCGACAGCCCGGTGCCGAGATAACGGTTGATTTTATCCAGCGTAACGATAATTTCACGCGCCTCGCCAGGCGCTGTCTTGTCCTGGACGACGCCTTCGGCGACAAGACCCTGAGCCAGCTCGGCGATCAGCGAAGCGGCCCGGTCGAGCGCGGGCAGCACGCGTTCGGGATCGACCTCTTTCTCGAAGCGGAGGCTCGATTCGGAGCGGAGGCCGAGCTGCCGGGACGTGCGGCGGACCGCACCGCCGTCGAAGCGGGCCGACTCCAGCAGCAGGTTGACTGTATTGCCGGTCACTTCGCTGTCTGCGCCGCCCATAATGCCGGCCAGCGCGACCGGCTTCGCCGCATCGGCGATGACGAGCATATGCGGTTCGAGCTTGCGCTTCTGCCCGTCAAGCGTCGTCAGCTCTTCCCCTTCCCGAGCCAGACGCACCTCGATGCGCCCGCCTTCCAGCTTGTCGGCGTCGAAGGCATGCAGCGGTTGTCCGTATTCCAGCATCACGTAGTTCGTCACATCGACGACGTTGTTGATCGGCCGGATGCCTGCCGCCATCAGGCGCGACTGCAGCCAGAGCGGCGACGGGCCGATCGCCACCCCTTTGATATAGCGCGCCGCATAATGCGAGCACTGCTCCTTCGCTTCGATCCGGACCTGAATATGCCGGTCCGCCCGCTCGGCGGCATGGTGGACCGCATTATCCGGCAGCTTCACCGGCCGTCCCGTCAACGCGCCGACCTCGTAGGCGACGCCGAGCATGCTGAGGCAGTCCGAACGGTTCGGTGTCAGATCGAGCTCCAGCACGTTGTCGTTCAGCGCCAGCAGCTCTACGATCGGCTTGCCGACAGGCGCCGATTCCGGCAACACGAGAATGCCTTCCTGCTGTTCCTTCGGCAGCAGCTTGTCGTTCAGGCCGAGCTCCCTGGCCGAGCAGATCATCCCTTGCGACTCCACGCCGCGCAGCTTGGCCCGCTTGATCTTGAGGCCGCCCGGTAGCACGGCTCCGACCAGCGCGACCGGCACTTTCTGTCCGGCGTCCACATTTTTCGCGCCGCACACAATTTGCAGCCGTTCACCGGTGCCGGCGTCCACGACGCATACGCTCAGCTTGTCGGCGTCCGGATGCTTCTCGCGGCTTATGACATATCCGACGACGACGCCGTCGACGCCCTGATTCCGATTTTCGATTCCGTCAACCTCAATGCCGCCGCGCGTCAGCATTTCGGCCAGTTCCTCGGCCTTAATCCCTTCCAAATCGATATATTCTTTCAGCCAATGGCAGGATACTTTCATTGTTCTTGTCCGCACCTTCCTTTCGATTCTATAACATCTACAACCGACCGAACTGGTTCAAAAACCGGAGATCGTTCGTATAGAAATGGCGGATATCGTCGATGCCGTATTTCAGCAGCGCAATCCGTTCCACGCCCATGCCGAAGGCAAAGCCGGTTACTTCCTCCGGATCGTAGCCGCCCATCTCCAGAACGCGCGGATGCACCATGCCGCAGCCGAGAATTTCAAGCCACCCCGTATGCTTGCACATCCGGCAGCCGCTGCCGCCGCATTGCACGCACGTGACATCGACCTCCATGCTCGGTTCGGTGAACGGGAAGAAGCTCGGGCGAAGCCGGATTTGCGCCTGGCTGCCGAACATTTGGCGGCTGAACTGCAGCAGGGTCCCCTTCAGATCGCTGATCCGGATATGCTTGTCGATGACGAGACCTTCGATCTGGTTGAACTGGAACGAATGGGTCGCGTCGTCGTCGTCCCGCCGGTACACTTTGCCGGGGCAGATTACTTTGACCGGCGTTCGGCCGTTCATCGCTTTCATCGTCCGCACCTGCACCGGGGAGGTTTGCGTTCGCATCAGCAGCTCCTCCGTAATATAGAACGAATCCTGCATATCGCGGGCCGGATGGTTTTTCGGCAAATTCAGCGCTTCAAAATTGTAGTAATCGGTCTCCACTTCAGGCCCTTCGGCAACCGTATAGCCCATGCCGATAAAAATATCTTCGATCTCCTGCACAATTCTGTTCAGCGGGTGAATCGAACCGGCCGCAGACGCGTTTCCCGGCAGCGTCACATCGATCGTTTCGGCCCGCAGACGGCTTTCCGTCTCCAAACGCGCGAACGCTTCCTGCTTCTCCTGAATGACGGCCTCTATCGCTTCCCGGACCTCGTTCGCGACTTGGCCGACGATCGGCCGCTCTTCGGCGCTCAAAGCGCCCATGCCGCGAAGAATTTCGGTCAGCGCTCCTTTTTTGCCCAAATATTTGACACGCAAATCGTTCAGCTGCTGCTGATCCGCTGCCTGCTCCAGATCCCGCAGCGCTTCGGCGCGCAGCGCCTCCAATCGTTCCTTCATCGCTTTCGCCTCCCGGAAAAAGTAAAAAGGCCCTTCCTCCCCGCAAGGGACGAAAGGACCGTGGTACCACCCTTATTCAGATTGCCCGCATCCGCAGCCACAGCCGCATCACCCGTGCTTGCGGCCGCTGTCCGCGCGAAACCGCGAACCGGCAATCCCTCCAGCCGAATAACGGACCGGCGCCCGGAACTTTCTACTTGGCCGCAACGCGGCGGCGGTTCAAAAGTCTGCTCCGGAGTGAATTTCGGCTGTGCCGTTCTCACAGAGACGCTCTCAATCTCCGGCGTCTCCTCCCTGTGTGCGGCGCGGCTTACTTGTCTCCATCATCGCATCGTATTATATGAAGCTGCAGATGTCATCATTATAGCGTCAAAGTCCGGACGATGCAAATGGAATCGGGGCCGCGCCTTCCGCTTACGCCGGCTCGACCGCGGCGTGCAGCTTCTGATCGAGCGATTCCGCATACTCCCGCTTCCGCTCGTCCGTCCAGCCGAGCAGCTCGGCCATCGCGTCGATGACCGGCTTCTTCCATTGCCGGACGGAAGCGATATCGAAAAACAGCTGGCCTGTCCGGCGAATGAAGAAATCTTCCGGCTTCACCGTCATTTCCGACTCGATCGCGTACAGGAGCCGTGCCGCCAGCCCGAGCGGCATTCCGTGCCGGTCGGCCAGCTTGCGCGCTTCCGGCTCGAGCGCGAATATGCGCTCCGCATTGGAGCCGTAACGGGAAGCGATCAGCTGCGCCTCGTCCTCGGCGAATCCGCTCCGCACGCCTTTTGCCGCCGCCTCCTTGACAAACTGCGGATACCGGTCGGATCCCCCGACATCGCCGCCGGAAATCGGAATCTGCTTCGTCTTGCACGGCGTTTGCGTCGCCCGGCCTTCCCGGACGAGCCGTTCGAGAACGCTGTTCACGACGTTCTCGGCCATCTTCCGGTATCCGGTCAGCTTGCCTCCGGCGATCGAAACAAGGCCGGAAGGCGACACGAAAATTTCGTCACGGCGGGAAATTTCCGACGGGTCCTTGCCCTCCTGCTGAATGAGCGGACGGAGGCCCGCCCAGCTGGATTCGACGTCCCGCTCCGTCAGCTTGAGCGACGGAAACATGAAATTGGCGGCGTTCAGCACATAGGCCAGATCTTCCGCCGTCATGCGCGGATTGGCGGTGTCCCCTGTATAGTCGGTATCGGTCGTGCCGACATACGTTTTGCCGTCCCGCGGTATGGCGAACACCATCCGGCCGTCGGGCGTATCGAAATAAATCGCCTGGTGAAGCGGGAAGCGGCTCTGATCGAAGACGAGATGGATGCCTTTCGTCAGCCGCAGCGTCTTGCCCTGCTTGGAGCCGTCGATTTCGCGCAATCTGTCGACCCACGGCCCCGTCGCGTTCACAATGACAGCCGCCCGCACTTCATATCCCTCGCCGGAGAGCAGGTCGACGATACGGGCGCCGGTCAGCTTGCCGTTCGCGTCGTACCGGAACGATTCGACCTTGGCGTAATTGACGGCATAAGCCCCGTACTCCGCCGCCTTCTTCATGACTTCGATCGTCAGCCGCGCATCGTCGGTACGGTATTCGACATAATAACCGCCGCCTTTGATGCCGTCCCGCTTCAGCAGCGGGGCGCGCTTCAGCGTCTCTTCGGCGGACAGCATCTTCCGGCGTTCGCTGCGCTTGACCCCGGCCAGAAAATCGTACACCCGCAGTCCGAGCGACGTCGAGAAGCGGCCGAACGTTCCGCCTTTGTAGATTGGCAGCAGCATCCATTCCGGCGTCGTCACATGCGGCCCGTTCTCGTATACGATCGCGCGCTCCTTGCCGACCTCGGCGACGACCCCGATCTCAAGCTGCTTCAGATAGCGCAGACCGCCATGCACAAGCTTCGTCGAGCGGCTCGACGTGCCCGCCGCAAAGTCCTGCATGTCCACGACGGCTGTCCGCAAGCCGCGCGACGCGGCATCGAGCGCAATGCCCGCTCCGGTAATGCCGCCTCCGACGACCAACACATCCAGCTCGCCGCGCTGCATGCCTTCCAGCAGCGCAGCGCGGTCTTTCGCTCCGAATCGTTGTTCCTTGCTGTTCATCATCCCACTCCTCCAAAAAAAGAGAAACCCCGAACCACCTGCCGGGAAAGCGCAAATACGCCCTTCATGCAGGTTGCCGTGGTTTCTCCAAGTCTCCAACCGTTATTAACTTGATATCGATTATAGCATACGATTCAAAAATTTGCACCATGCGCGAAAAAATTTCCGCGTCGGCAATCGACTTTATGCGAAAGGCGCCTCCGGCGCTATTCTTTCGCCGTAAAAGCCCGTGTCGCCCGTACCGCGCGCTGCCAGCCGCCGTACAGCTCCGCCCGCCGCTTTGCATCGATCGCCGGCCGGAACGTCGTGTCGATGCACTGCATGGCCGCGATTTCGTCTTTGCCGCTCCAATATCCGACGGCCAAGCCCGCCAAATATACCGCGCCGATCGCCGTCGCCTCGCTGGCTGCCGGCCGCTCCACCGGCACCCCGAGCATGTCGCTCTGGAATTGCATCAGAAAGTCGTTGGCGGCGGCCCCGCCGTCGACGGACAACGCCTTCACCTTCAAGCCGGAGTCCTGCTCCATCGCCTCGATCACGTCTTTCGTCTGGTACGCCAGCGATTCCAGCGTCGCCCGTACGAAATGGGCTTTCGTCGTGCCGCGCGTCAGCCCGAACACGGCGCCTCTGGCATCGCTGTCCCAATGCGGAGTGCCGAGCCCGACGAATGCCGGCACGACGTAGACGCCTTCGGAAGACGCCACCTGCCCGGCCAGAGCCCCGGTTTCACCCGCCGATTCGATCAGCCGCAGTCCGTCGCGCAGCCACTGGATCGCCGATCCGGCGACGAATACGCTTCCCTCGAGCGCATATTCCAGCTTGCCGCCGATTTCCCAGGCGATCGTCGTCAGCAAGCCGTGCTTCGACGGAATGGCCCGGTCGCCGGTATTCATCAGCATAAAGCAGCCGGTGCCGTACGTGTTTTTGATCTCGCCTTTCTCGAAGCAAGCGTGGCCGAACAGCGCCGCCTGCTGGTCGCCGGCTACGCCGGCAATCGGGATCGGGCCGCCGAACAGCCCTTCTTCCGTCGTTCCGTATACTTCCGAAGACGGGCGGACATCCGGAAGCATGGCGCGCGGAATCCGCAGCAGGGCGAGCAGCTCGTCGTCCCACCGGCGCTCATGAATGTTGAACAGCAGCGTCCGCGACGCGTTGCTGACGTCCGTTATATGAAGCCGTCCGCCCGTCATGTTCCAGATCAGCCACGAGTCGATCGTGCCGAACAGCAGCTCCCCGCGCTCCGCACGCTCCTGCGCTCCTTCCACCCGATCGAGCAGCCAGCGGATCTTCGTTCCGGAAAAGTACGGATCGATGAGCAGCCCTGTCTTCTCGCGGAACGTCCGCTCATGGCCGGCCGCCTTCAGCTCCTCGCAGATGCCGGCCGTTTGCCGGGATTGCCAGACGATGGCGCGATGAATCGGCTTGCCTGTCGTCTTGTCCCAGACGACGGTCGTCTCCCGCTGGTTCGTGATCCCGATGCCGGCGATCTGTCCCGGCGTGACACCGGTCTCCTCCAGCAGTTGCCTGACGACGGCAACGGCCGACTCCCATATTTCTTCTGCGTCGTGCTCGACCCAGCCCGGTTCCGGAAAATGCTGCGCAAATTCTTTCTTGACGATTCCCCTCACGCCGCCCTTCCGGTCGACGAGCAGCGCTCTTGTGCTCGTCGTGCCCTGATCCACGGCCAACATAAACGTCTCCATCTCGCGTATCTCCCCTTTGCCGAAGCGTCGTCGTTATGCCGTTAACGGCCGAAGCCGTTAACGGATCGAACGTTTCAACTGCGCCATAAATCCCGCTGCGATGTCGTAACCGCCGCCGCTCCGGCTCTGAGGGCCGCTTCCGCCTCCTCGGCCGTGCGGATCAGGCCGCCCGCGATGACCGGCGTGCCGGTGCGCTCCTTCACTTCCCGGATCAGATGCGGCAGAAGCCCCGGCAGCACCTCGATAAAATCGGGCTTCGTCTTCTCCGCCAGGGCATACGTTTTCTCCAGCGCGCCCGAATCGAGCAGAAACATGCGCTGAATCGCCAGCAGTCCGTTCTGCTTCGTCTTCGCCACCACATTCGCGCGGGTCGAGATCAGACCGGCCGGGCGAATGTGCTGGCACAAAAATTCGGCCGCGTAATCGTCGCTTTTCAGCCCGTCGATCAAGTCGGCATGCAGCAAAATGCGCTTGCCCGCACCGGATGCCAGATCGACGGCGTTCTTCAATTGCCCGATATGGCCGCCGAGCAGCACAATGTACCGGTATGGAGCGGACAGCAACGACTCCAGATCTTTCCACTTGCGTACGGCCGGTAGTATCGTTTGCGAATCGAACGCCATCCCTGTCCTCCTGGTTTTAGGCCTTCCCGCCGCCGGCGGAGCCCGTCTCCTCGACGCGGGCCGTGCTGTCGCGAACGGTCAGACTTGTCGGCAGCACGACCTTCTTGGCAATATCCCGTTTGGTCGCAAGCCGTTCCGCGAGCAGTTCGACGGCCGTCTCGCCCATAAACTCCATATGCACCTTGACCGTCGTCAGCGGCGGATGCAAAAATTCGGAGATGGCGATATCATTGAAACCGACGATGGACACGTCTTTCGGCACGCTCACCTTCGCTTCGTGCAGCGCGCGCAGCGCGCCGACGGCCATCGAGTCGTTCTCGATGAAAAACGCGGTCGGCATCTCCCCGCCGGCCAGCGCCTCCTTCATCAGCTTGTAGCCGTCCTCCGAAAACAGCTTGGCGCCCGTGTAGACGAATTCCGGACGGAACAGTCCGAGCTCCCGGAGCCGCTCCCCGAAGACGAGCTCCCGTTCGTCCCGTACCCGTTTGCCGTTTACCATATTGCGTCCGCCGATGTAGCCGATATTCCGGTGGCCGTACCGGACGAGATGGTCCACTACCTCGCCCACCGCTTTCGGCAAATCGATCACGACCGAATCGTAGCGCTGGTCGTCCGGCGACGAATCGACGAAGACGACGTTATCGCAGCCGGCCGGCAGCATGTCCAGGTCGTCGGAATCGAATCGTCCGATCGCCACGATGCCGTCGAACGATTCGCCGGACCGGTCCGGCCGCGAATCGCCGGCCTGGCCCGTCATTTTGACGAGCTCCATCTGGCGCTGGGCGCACTCTTTCTCCACGCCGAGCCGGATCGCCATATAGTACGGGTCGAGCATCTCTTCCTGATCCGAATACCAGTTCAGGAGACCGATCCGGTAACGCTCTTTGCCGCTTTGGCCGCTGCGCTCGCGCAGCGTCTTGTAGTTCATCTCCTGGGCGACCTCGAATATCCGTTTGCGCGTCTCGTCCGAAACCGAAATGGTCGGATCGTAATTGAGCACCCGGGACACGGTCGCGATGGAAACATTCGCGAGGCGCGCAATATCTTTTATCGTTGCCATGCTCCGTCCCCTCCTGGTGTTTTTGCGTGTGCGCCCGGCCCGGTCTTCTCCCTTCAAACCTTCACAATCCGGCTTTCGAAAGGCGCAAGCCGAATAGCGCCGAACGTCTTCGGTTCCGAAGTGTGATTCAGCAGAAAACGGTACCGGTTGCCGCCGTCCGTCCGCTCGTACACTTCGACGCCGCAGTCACTTTCAATATGCCAGATTTCCTTTTCCTTGACAACAATTCCAGCCAGTTCTTCCAATACATCGTCCGCCATGCCGCAGCCGATATAGTACACCGTGCCGTTGCCATACCGGTTGCGGGTAACCGCGGCGTCCGGGTAGAACGGATCGTCATACCGGTACAGCGTTTCCGCCGTCGTCGGCTTCAGCAGATCGCGCCAGACGGCGGCTTCGGAACGGCGTCCTTCCCGCTCGCCGCAGCCGATGACCGGCACCGTTCGTCCGGCCGGAAGCGCCTCGGAACCGGCGACCTTCGTTCCGCACATGGCGGCGACATAGCCGGGCAGTTCCATGCCGAAATGAACGTTGTTGCTGCGGTCCTTCAGACCCGCCCGGAAGGAGAACAGCACCGTTCCGCCTGCGGCGGCGAAGGCGTCAAGGCGCGCACCCAATTCCTCGTCGAGGACCTGCATGACGGGGACGACCACGACCTTGTACCGGGAGAAGTCGCGGGATGCCGGAATGACGTCGATATGCGCATTGAGCCGGTAAAACGGCCGGTACAGCCGAAGCAGCTCGTTCTCGTAATCGAACGCCTCGCTCTGGCGCTGAATCCGCCACGACCAAATATTGTCGTAGTCGTACAGCACGGCGATTTCCGCCGGAATATCGGTCTTGAGCAGCGCTTCGTACGGACGGATTTCCCGGAATACGCGCCGGACCTCCTCGTACTTCCGCCCCCGCACATTGTCGTGGTCGACGATGCCGTAGCAGAATTGCTCCGCGCCTTTCGTTTTCGCCCGCCAGCTGAAATAGAACAGATCCGAGCAGCCGTGAGCGAACGCCTGCATCGACCACATTTTCGCCTGATCGGGACGCGGCAAATAACCGATAATATCATGACCTTGGGCGCCCATCAGCTGCTCGACGATCCAGAACGGCCGGTTCTTCAGCCCGCGGTTGAAATCAAGCGCCATCGCGGTCGCTTCCGGCGGCACCGGCTCGGCAAGCCCGCCCCATACGGGGTAATTGTCGTACGAGACAAAATCGAACGGGCGGACATGCTCGTCGTGATCGAACCATTTGCCGAAAAATCCGCCCGACACGTTCGTCGTCACCGACTGATGCTCGCCTTTGTGCGCGCGCACGATTTCCGTCATCTCGCGGGCGAAGTCGTTGATCGAATGCGAGCGAAAGCGCGCCCAGTCGAGCCTGAGCGACGGATTGTGCGTCGTCACCGTCTTCGCCGGTACGGGGATTTCGGCAAACTCGTTATACGTCTGGCCCCAGAAAATCGTGCCGTACGTTTCGTTGAGCGTGCGGATATCTTTATATTTCTTTTGCAAAAATAACTGGAAGGCTCTCCGGCAGTTGTCGCAATAACACATGTCGCTGCCTTCGTGGCCGAATTCGTTGTCGACCTGCCAGACGACGACAGCCGGCTCGTCGCGGTAATGCTTCACGAGCTCCCGCGTAATGCGGGCGCTGTAATAGCGGTATTCCGCGGAATTGAAGCAGTATTGCCGGCGCCCGCCGAACGCCCGCTCCACGCCCGCCTCGTCGCGCCCCAGCACGTTCGGATGTTTTCGGGCCAGCCATGCGGGAAATGTCGCCGTCGGCGTGCCGAACATCACCTCGAGGCCGCGGGCTTTCGCTTTTTCCAGCACCTTGTCGTAAAACGAAAAATCGAATTCCCCTTCGCGCGGCTCCATCAGATGCCAGGCGAATTCCCCGATTCGTATTATATTTGCGCCGAGGCCGGCGATGCCGTCCAAATCTTCGTCCATCCATTCAGGCGGCCAAAATTCAGGGTAATAGTCCACTCCTAATCTCATCTGTCTCTCTCTCCTCACGAAATATTCGCAACCGTTACTCCTTCACGGCCGTTCCGAGCATGCCGGATATGAACTGCCGCTGCAGCATCAGGAAGAATACGATAATCGGACCCGTCGCGAGCGTCACGCCCGCCATCACCTGGCCGTAATCGATACGGGAAAGGCCGAACAGGCTGGAAAGCGCGACCGGCAGCGTGTACATTTCCTTCGTATTCAGCACGATGAGCGGCCACAGAAAATTGTTCCATTGATACATGAACAGAAAAATCGCCGTCGCCGCCAAAGACGATTTGACCGAAGGGATAATAATTTTAGTAAACAAACGCCATTCGCCGACGCCGTCGATCCGGCCGGCCTCCATGATCGCGTCCGGAATGGCCAGCATGTTTTGCCGCATCAGGAAAATCGCGAACGGATAAGCCAGGTTCGGCAAAATGACCGCCTGATACGTGTTCAGCCAATCCCAAGCGGCCATCATTTTGAACAGCGGGATCAGCATCGCATGATAAGGCACCATCATGGACAACAAAAACATGCTGAACAGCGTGCTCCGCCCTTTGAATTTGAATTTGGCGAAAGCGTACCCCGCCATCGTGCAGACGATCAGGCTAAGGGTCGTGTAGATGACGACGATAAAGACCGAGTTGAACATGACCCGCCCGATGCCGATCGCTTCGTTCAAATTGACGATATTGGTGATAAACCGATCACCCGGTACGAGCACCGGCGGCTTGGCGAAAATTTTGCCGCTCTCGTTCGTCGCCCCGATGACGGCCCAATAGAAGGGGAACAGCGAGACGAACACGCCGACGATCAGCAAAACGTATTTCAGTACGAAACCGACGCGATTCGTTTTCATCATTCATCCCCCGTTACTTTAAACTGAATGTACGACAGGATGCCGATCAGCACGACAATGACATAAGCCAGCGTCGAGGCGTAGCCGAAGTCGAAATAGCGGAATCCGGTCTGATACAAATACATGCCGATCGTCAGCGTCGCGTCGCTCGGGCCGCCTTTGGTCAGCGTATACGGTTCGTCGAACAGCTGCAGCGTGCCGATCGTGGACAGAATGGCGGTAAACAGCAGCACCGGCTTCAGCTGCGGAATCGTCACCGTGAAGAACTGCCTGATTTTGCCGGCGCCGTCAAGGCTCGCCGCTTCGTACAGCGATTCGGAAATATTTTGCATAGCGGCAAGGTAGATCACCATGTTGTAGCCGGTCCAGCGCCATGTCATGGCCAGAATGAGCGCCACCTTGGCCCATACCGGATGCGACAGCCACGGCACCGCGCCGATGCCGAGCGTTTCCAGCAGCTGATTGACAATGCCGTCGCTCATCAGCATGATCGAGAAAATGATCGAGTAAGCGACAAGAGACGTTACCGCCGGAATGAAAAACGAAACACGGAAAAAGCCTCTCCACCGCGTCAGCGAATGGAGCGCCGCCGCCAGAACAAGCGCAAGCAGCAGCATGATGGGAACCTGGACGATCAGGATGACAAACGTATTGCCGAGCGCCTTCCAGAAAATCGAGTCGCTCAGCAATCGTTTATAGTTGTCGATCCCCGCAAAGACCATCTCCCCTCCTTCGCTCGTTTGAAAGCTGAGCAGAAAGGAATAGATGATCGGATAAGCCATAAAAATGGCAAACAGCACGAGAGCCGGGGTTAGAAACAGATAAGGCACTGCCGTTTTTGTTCTCACGTGGAAACCTCCCGCATCATTGCTTGGACAACAAAAGGGCGAGAGATCCGGATGGAGGCCCGAATCTCCCGCGAACGTTCAATCGTTAATAGCTGTTTACTTCGCGTTTCGTCCGCTCCGACAGCCGGTCCGCCGCCGCTTTGAGCGCTTCGGCCGGGTCTTTGCCGTTGAACACATCGGCCTGCGCTTTGACGGCTTCATCCAGTCCGATGGCGTAATCTTTCGTATAGTAAGGCGTCGGGATTTTCTCCATCTCGTCCGCGAACAGCTTCCAAATCTTCTGGTTACTGAAGAACGGCACCTCTTTCTGGAACAGGTCCTCTTTGTAAACCGGAGCGTACGACGGGAACAGGCCGTATTTTTCCATCGCGATTTTCTGAACGTCGACGGATGTCGAGAAAAATTCCAGGAACTTGTACGCTTCGTCCGCGTTGTCCGAAGCCGCGTTGATCATCCAGCTGCTGCCGCCGAGGTTCGCCGCCCGGTTGCCGCCCTTTTCGAATGCCGGTACCGGGAATACGCCCCATTTTCCTTCAAGCTCTTTCGCCTGGTCGATAATCGTGCCGTAATACCATGCGCCGAACGGAATGGAGGCGATGGAACCGTCGATCGTGGCCGATACGGTGCCGTCCCAACCGTTGACGTCCTTGATCAGCCCTTCGTCGTTCAGCTTCTTCTGCACGGTCATCGCCTGAACCGCTTTCGGATTGGTCAGGTCGATGTTGCCGTTCGCGTCATAATAGTAAACGCCGAGGGTGTTCAGCATAATGCGGAACGTCGCGTCGTCCTTGAACTTGTCGATCGGGAGCAGCTGGGCTCCGGTCTTCTCCTTGATCTTCTTGCCGGCCGTGATATAATCGTCCCACGTTTCGATCGACGCCGGATCGACGCCCGCCTGCTCGAACAGATCGGTGCGGTAAAATACGCCGGCAGGACCCGCATCGAACGGGAATGCATAGGCCGCGCCGTCTTTGGAGACGATCCCCCGCTTAAATTCCGGGAACTCGCTCAATTTGGCGTCAAAGCCTTTTTCGCTCAGATTGAGGAAGCCCTTCGGAAACGCATCAAGGTAACCTTGAATGCGGTCATCCTCGACGAGCACGAAATCCGGAAGTCCCGATCCGCCTGCCGCAAGGCCCGTGGACAGCTTGTCGTACACGTCCAGACGGCCGAGATCCTCGATTTTCAATTCCACGTTCGGGTTTTGTTTCTGGTAGAGCGCCATCGCTTCTTCCATTGCGCCGACGTTTACGTTCCAGGCCCAGGCCGTCAGCGTCGTTTTTTTGCCCTCACCTTCGCCGCCGCTGCCGCCTTCGGACGAGCCGCCCGAATTGCCGCATGCGGAGAGCAGCAAGCTTACCATCAGCAGTAAACCGACCCACTTTGAACTCTTTTTCATTTGCGCGAATCTCCTCTCATCTCTCGTTCATGGTAGGGACACGCCAATCGCTTTTTCACTTTTTCTGTAAGCGATTTCGGTCTGCAATAAAAAAATTACTATAAGTTTTACTAAAAGTCAACGCTTTATTTTACTATAATTTTAACCTTTTCTTTCATGCGTAACCGGTCGCTTCATGAGGATCCGGTCGCTGTCGTGCGGAACCGTCGCTTTCGTGCGGATCCCGGTCGCTTTCATGCGGATCCGGCCGTTTCCGCTCGGCCTTTCGTTAGTTTGCGCCGCTTTCGTTAGAACATGCGGGCAAAAAAATCTCCAGTATAAATCCTGCATAAAAAAACTCCCGCATAATGGAAATCCATTATACGGGAGATGTGCAACAACCCGGGACTCGTCATCGCGTTGTGAAACGCCGAATATGCCGAGTCGATCGGGAACCACCGCGCGAGCGGGGTCCAGACTCGAAATCGGGGCGCCGCCGATTCGATTCAATGTTGCGAGCAGAATGCAGGCAACAGCCGCGTCAGACCCGGCGGCGGCGGGCAAGCGCGGCAATCAATGCCGCAATGGCGACGACGAGCGCTGCGATCGACAGCGCCAATGTCGCGGTATCCGGCTTGCCGCCGGCCGCCGTTTGCGCTTCGTCCGCGGCATGATCTTTGTCCGCGTCTGCGGCCCCTGACGGTGCGGCGCCGTGGCCGTCGGCTTGCGGAGCCCCGTCGACGACGGCGGTTACCGAAGCGGGCTTGTCGGCATCTGGGGCGCCGACCCATTCGACGACGCTTCCGTCCGCATAGGTCTGATACGCTTTCCATACAAGCTCGACGGCGTCGTCGGCTACTTTGCCGTTTATTTTAAACTCGATAAATTCCGTGTCGGCCAGCCCTTTGCCTTCCGCTTCCCACACGATGCTTGTGATCCGGTCGTTCGCGTCCCGCTCCAGCGAATAAGACCAGCCGGGAACCGGCTGAATCCGCCCCGCTTGATAACCGTCGGGAATCCGCAGTTCGACCTTGACCGTTTCCGTACCTTTCGTCTCGCTTGGCACCCGGACTGTAAACACCTCGTACGATCCTTTCGGCACTTCTTTCGGCCAAACCGTCACATGCGCGCTCGCTCCGCTCGCCAAAACCAGCGACACGATCGCGGCGATCATCCATGCGGTCCATTTTTTCGTCATAATCGATCTTCCCTTCCCTGTTCGAATATTGTTCTACCCGATCAAGTATAGGGAACGTCCGCCGACCGAGCATGACCCGGAAGAGCTATGGCGCCTTGACAGCTTTGTGAACGATAGCGTTGTGAGCGATGGGTGGGAGCGGTGGGTTGGAAGGACGAGTTCGGAGTGGCGGGTTCGGGAACGACTACGTTATGAGCGATAAGTCCGGAGTTACTATGTTGTGAGTGACAATGTTATGAGTGGCAATGTTGTGAGTGACAATGTTATGAGTGACAATGTTGTGAGTGGCAATGTTGTGAGTGGCGGGTTTGGTGCGGACCTCCTTGAACCGGATGTTCAAAAAAAATAACCGGCATCCCGTCGATAGAATACCGGAAAATGTGACTGACGCAAAGCCGAATAGCCAAGCACGGCCTGTTAGCCAAATATGGACCGTTAACCAAGTATTGGACGTCAACCAAGCACGGACCGTTAGTCAAGCAAGAACGTTAGTCAAGCACGGACCGTCGTTCCAGCATGACCCCTCGTTCCAGCATAGCCTCTCGTGCCAGCACGGACCGTCGTTCTAGCATAGCCTCTCGTGCCAGTATAGCCTCTCGTGCCAGTATCAGATGGATGCCCCTCTCGGCTAACGAATCTCACAAACCTTATTATGGTCGATTGGGGCCTTTAATGAAATGTAACGAAACTAGAACACGTTATTCACGCTATTTTGGTAATAATTCTCAATTATGACCTCAATAACGTGTCTCAGATTCGTAAGAACAAATGAAAGCGGATTTTCGAGCAAATAGCGTGTCTACGATTCGTTACGATCGAGGGAATAGGCTGGGGCGGAGCGATGGAATTGCAGCGGCGGGTTCGAATTACTGGTTCGAGCGAAGGAGCCTGGAGCGACAGCATCGTAAACGGCAACGTTTATATGCGACGGGTGGAGCAGCGGGTTTGGAGCGACAGCATCGTGAACGGCAACGTTGTATGCGACGGGGTGGAGCAGCGGGTTTGGAGCGACAGCATCGTGAACGGCAACGTTTATATGCGACGGGTGGAGCAGCGGGTTTGGAGCGACAGCATCGTGAACGGCAACGTTGTATACGAAGGGGTGGAGCAGCGGGTTTCGAGCGACAGCATCGTGAACGGCAACGTTGTATGCGACAGGTTGGAGCAGCGGGTTTGGAGCGACAGCATCGTGAACGGCAACGTTTGTATGCAAACGGGGTGGAGCAGCGGGTTTCGAGCGATAGCATCGTGAACGGCAACGGTGTATACGAAGGGTTCGCGAGGAACAGTGTTGTGAGCGACTTGATTCTGAACGTTAGAGTCGTGAACCACGGCTCGTGAACGTTCATTTTGCGAACGTCAGCTTAGTGTACGTTGCCGGCCGCGCGTTTTCAGCGTGATTTGCCATCCACCATCCCGTGCTCGAATGCGTACCTTGTCAGTTGAACCCGGTTGTTCAAATGAAGCTTCTGCAAAATATTTTTAAGATGATTTTTGACCGTATGCTCGGATATGCCGAAAGCGGCGGCGATCGCTTTGTTGGAATCGCCTCGGGCCACCCGTTCCAGCACTTCAATCTCGCGCGCCGTCAGGGGCGTCATGACCGCACAGTCGCTGCTGGGGGCGTCATCTCGCGAAGCGCTGTCGCTTTTCGCGGCCCCGGCTTCCCGCCCGCTCCATCCTCCGCGAAGTTTCCCGCGCATGCTGCGAGACGATTCGCCGGCTGACTCCGTGCCGCCGTGCCGCCGTTCTTCCGCATTGCCGCCCATGCGGGAATCGCCGCCGCCGCTAGCCGTAAATTCCTGCAGCAGCCGAAACGCGAGCTCCTTCGTCATGGGCGCTTCATCCATGGCAACGGCGCGCAAATATTCCAGCCATGCGGAAGGCTCCAGGTTTTTCAGTAAATACCCTTGCGCTCCCCGCTTGATCGCCTCGAACAGATCGGTAATGTCGTCCGATACGGTAACCATGACGATTTTGACCGCGGGTATCCGCGATTTGATGCGCTGCGTCGTCTCCAGCCCGTCCATACCGGGCATGCGGATGTCCATCAAAATGAGCTCCGGCCTGAGCATTTCTGCCAGCAGCAGCGCCTCTTCGCCGCCGGCGGCTTCCCCGACCAGAGCAAAAGCGGGATCCGAACCGACAATGTCCCGCATCCCTTCCCGACCGTCCGGATGATCGTCGACGATCAAGACCCGGATCGGCCCGACCGCATCTTCCATCTGCCGGCCTCCCCTTTCTTGACGATTTCCACGACAGTTCCGGAAGGCAGGCCCTCGCCTTGTTCCGTCTCGCCGTGACAGGAGCGAATCTCCACGAACCAGCCCATCGCTTCCGCGCGGTCACGCATCATGCGCACGCCGTATTTGCCCTTCGCTTCGAGCGCTTGCGGATCGGCGCCCAAGCCGTCGTCCCGGACGGTGCATCTGAACCCCGCCAAGGAAGCGCGGCCGGTCCGATGCCGTGCGGACCGACGCTTCGGCCTGTCGGCAGCGGCCGCTGTTGTCATCCCGGAGCGTTCGCCGCCGTCCGCCGGCTCCGTGTCGGGAACGCAGGCAATCGTAACGCGATGCGCCTGCGCATGCTTGCGGATATTCATGACTGCCTCGCGCAATATCGCAAGCAGCTCGACCTTCTCCTTGCGAGTCAGCGATCCGTCCGGCAGACGCCAATCGAGCGTAACGTCAACGCCGCCGCTCGACTCCAGTTCCCCCGCAAGCGCGCGCAGCGACTGCATCCACGGCAGGTCCGCGGCGGCCGGCGGGTTGCGCAAGGCCGCGATCGACTGCCTTACGTCGTCATGAATGCGGCGCACGGTGCGCCGGATACGAGACGTCGTCTCCCTGACGTCTTCCGGGCTTTCGGCACGATCCAGCCGGTCCAGCTTCACCGACAGCAGAAAAAGCGATTGCGCGATGCCGTCGTGCAGCTCGCGGGCGAGCTGCTCGCGTTCCTGAAACGCCGCCTTGACCATCTTCTCCCGCTGCAGCTCCTCCTGGGTATGCTCCAGCATAGCGAACAGCTTGCGCAGCAGCGTCACCGTAACGAGAAATACGAGCACCGGCGCCAGCAAATTGCCGAGATCCATCGACAGATATGGCAGCAGCACCGTATGCCGCAAATATTCCCAAAGCCCGATCGTAATCGTCGGCGTCCACAAAATGAATCGTTTGATTGCCGCGTAAGTCACCGCTCTCTCCCCCGTCGCACATTTTCCGTTCAATAATTCCGGAACGGGTGCCGCTCCACTCGTTCGTTATCGTCGCGATCCAGAACGCGAACCTCCGCGATCCAGCGGCCGGCGTACGGCAAATACGGTCCTTCGGAACGGTAGGTCGCTTTCACGAAACCGTCGAACGCGTCGAATTCGTCATCCTCGTACGGTTCGAGAGGAATATCGATCGGCCCGCTCTCCGGCCGGTCTTCGGACAGAAGCCGCAGCGCAACCGATTTCGGTGTGCCGACATCTTCGGGCAGCCAAACCTTCACCGTAAATTTGTTGTCGCCGGGCACATTCGGCGAAATACGGACCGTCACATGCATCTCCTCGCCCATCTGGTGCCAGTTGACGGGCTCGTTCTCCGGCAACGGGCTGATCGAAGTGAAGATCGCCGCAATGACGATAATAAGCGCCATCAGAATGCCGTCCATTTTGAGCAGCGTGCCCTTTGGAAAATGTCCTTTGCGAACCCTAAGCCGCAGCAGCACGCCGACGATCACCACCAACAGGACAAGTGCGGATTTGATCAGCAGCAGCGTCCCCCACGGCGTGTAAAACAGGTAGTCCCAGCCGGGCATAAAATAAACGGTCAGCCCGATGCCGCTGAGCGCCAGCAGCGCGACGGACAGCCATGCGGCATTGCTGAACGCCGGAGCGAAACGTCCGGCTTCCTTGCGGTCTCCGAACCATAACGCGAGCAGCAGCGTCAGCCCGCCCACCCACACGGCGGCCGCGAGCAAATGGACAAAGTCCGCCGCGACCGTCATCGCTTTCGGCTCCATCGCGGCGGCATGACCGTTCAGGCTTTCGACCGCCAGCAGCGCCGCCGTCCAGAGCAGAGCGGCTATGCGGCCGGCCTTCATGACCGCGAAGCCGACTGCGGCGAGGAGCAGCAGCGAAAGCCATATCTGCCCGACCGACGTCGACAGCAGCAGGGAGCCCCAATCGGCGAGCGGCAGCCCTTCCATCAGCTCGCGCGTCGACATAAACACGTACAAGAGCGTGCCGGTCAGCAGCGCCCGCATGCCGTAAAGCCCCCATTTCGCCAGCCAGGGCTCGAGCGCCGGCTGCCGCCCTTTCGACAGCGCGTACCACAGCATAATTCCCGCCGCCAGCAGCAGAGCGGCATAGTACAAAACCCGAATGGTGTACATGATGAATTGTTCGACCGTCAATTGCTTTTCCGCGCCATACCCGCCGTGGCCTTCATGGCCGACCTGCTTGTGCAGGTCGAAAGCGGACGCGTCGGGAGAAGCCGGCGGGTTGCCGACGACGAAAACATAGGAACCGCTTACCGGATGTCCGTCCGCCGATACGACTTTATAAGATACGGTGTAGCGGCCTTCTTTCAGCTCAGGCAGCGGCAAGCGGAGCGATTTGCGGTCGCCGGGCGCTTCCGGCCGGGCCTCCGTAACGGGATTCGAGCGGTCGTCCAGTACGGCGATCGACCCGACATCGCTCTCCACCGCTTCGTTAAAGTGCAGCTCCACTGCGGCCGGTCCTTCCTCCATCCGTTCGCCGGGCTCCGGAACCGAGCGTTCCAAGACGGCATGCGCGCTTGCTGTACCGGTCTGAAGCCAGGCAAGCGGTGCCAAGATCGCCATCGCGATCCCGATCCATAACGCCAACCGGCGGAATGCCGGCCGAATTCGAAACCATATATTGTCCATATGCGGCATCCTTTCTTTTGCCAAGCTTATTATTAGTGTACTAGACCGTCCGGGCCGATAACAGACGCCAATTCCGAATATTTCGTGAGATTTCGCCGATCGGATCGTTCGTAGGCTGTAAAAAGCGCCGCTTCGTCTTCCCCAGCGATCCGGAACGTTGTCGGACTTGACGCCTTTGCAGCGGCTGCCACCATTGTTAAAAATAACGGCCGGACCCGTCTACCGGGCCGGCTGTTGTTGCGGTTTATATTCGAGGCCGGTCCGCGTCCTTGTGGTCGGCCGGGGTTTATAATCCGGGACAATCTGGCACGCTAATACGAGCAAGCCTAATTCAAAACTTGGAAAGGAGTCCGCAAGTATGACGAATCCTTCGTACAAAATCGCCCGGCTCGACGACAAGCCTGAAGCGGTGGAGCATATCCGCGAGTGGGAACGCCGGCTGAGCGAGCAGATCGGCGTGCCGGTCGCGCTGATCGCCTATACTTCTTCCGGAGATGGCGATCCGGTCGACGAGACCCGTCTGTCCGGACGATAGCCCCGAACGTTCCGGTCGAACCCCAACCTCATCCTGTTCGAAGACGGAGTGCGCCGCTGACCGCTTCGCCGAAAGACAGGGCTGCGGTTTCCGGACCGGCTTCGGCCTGACGGCGCGGTCTGCCGCGGACGGACGGCTAGCGTACCCCGCTCTTTGCGTTCGAACCAGGGAACGTGCATCAATCGGCGGCCGATTGTCCGCAAGGGCGATCAGGTGAAAAAAGCCTGTCAGCCCGGCGCGAAATTCCGCCGCGGCGGCTCGACCGCTATCCCCACCTCCTGCAGGCCGCGCCGCAAATATTGCGCAGCGTAAGCCGCGTCGCGGCCGTCGCCGTGCAGGCAGATCGTTTGCGCGCGCACGGGCACGGCGGCGCCGTCCGGCGTATAGGCGCGGCCTTCCAGCACCATCGCGAGCGCCTGGCGCAATATCTGCTCCGGTCGCTCCAGCAGCGCGCCGGGCGTCCGCCGGTCCGCAAGCCGGCCGTCCGGCCGGTACGCCCGGTCGGCGAACACTTCGGAAACGGCGGTCAGGCCGCAGCGTTCCGCCACAACCGGCAGCAGCGTTCCGGACTGCCCGTAGACGAGCAGATGGCGGCCGAAGACGGCCGCGGCGCGCACGACCGCTTCCGCGATCGCCTCGTCGGCGCCCGCCATATGATACAGCGCTCCGTGCGGTTTGACATGATGGAGCGTGCCGCCCGCGGCACGGACGAAAGCGTCCAGCGCGCCGATCTGGTAGACGACGAAATCGTACACCTCGTCGGGCGTGACCGCCATCTCGCGCCGCCCGAAGCCGAGCCGGTCGGGCAGCCCCGGATGCGCCCCGACCGCTGCGCCGGCCGCAACGGCGCGCTCTACGGCCTGGCGCATCGTATGCGGATCTCCCGCATGAAAGCCGCAGGCGATATTGACGCTTGTCGCCTGTTTCAGCAGCCCGTCGTCGTGGCCGAACGTATACGGGCCGAAGCCTTCGCCGAAATCGCAATTCAGGTCGACCGCCAGGCGCTGGCCGGCGGTCGTCCGTTCCCGCTCTGATCCGTTCCTTGTCATAGACGTCTCCTTCGATTCCTTCTCGGGTTCGCTTGCCGGAACCCGGCCTATCATGCACAAGGCGGCAATGTTCCGCCGCCAGTCCCGTTACGGCAGACGGCAGCGTATAGCCGTCTTCAGGACGCGCATGGCGCGTTCGAGCATCAGGTCGAGGCGCTGCGCCTCGGCCAGCGCGATCGGCCGAAACCGGACCCAATCGCCCGGTTTCGCCTGCGCGAGCAGCGGCAAGTCGACGGTGGCGACTTGCGCGATGACGGGGTAGCCGCCGGTCGTCTGGCAGCCGGCGGCCAGCACGATCGGCCCGGCGCCATCGGGCACCTGGACGGCGCCGGGCAATACCCCGTGCGAGAGCAGTTCCGCACGGGATTCCCGTACCGGCGGGGGGCCGTCAAGACGGACCCCCATCCGGTCCGACGCGGGAGCGACACGGTACCGCTCCCGGTAAAACCGCGCACGGGCGTCTTCGCCGAACAGCCCGTGCGCGGTCCCCGGCATCGCGCGCAGCTCGATGCCGCCGTCCCCGCCGCCGCCGTAAACGAACGGCGGCGCATACCAGGCCGCCCAGGCGGAGCCTTGGCGGCCGGAATCGCCCGCGGCGCGGCGCTGCGCCAGCGCCGCCATCCAGGCGGCCGCCCATGGGGACGGGGCGGCCG
>NZ_JBCNFP010000109.1:0-67648 GCF_050481165.1 Paenibacillus cisolokensis | reverse complement strand
TGAAGTAGCGCAAATGGGGGGTGACGGGTTGAATCATTGCAGAAAATACAATGACAATTCCAAATATTAGGGGTTTTTTGGCGAGAGAGCGGAGTTTTGTTGTATTTTGTGCAATGAAAATGCCGAATTCGGGATCCTCCAGGTCAGGCTATTGCAAAATATGCAATAGAGCCGGAATTGTCGGTTGTGAAACTCTTCAAGGCATGCCTGAGAGTAGGACGGACGAATGCCGCGGGTAGGACGGACGAATGCCTACAGGTAGGACGGACGAATGCTGCGGGTAAGGAGAAAGCGACCAAAATGGCGTGACAGCGTGCCGGGAAGCGGGTACAGGAGGGAAGCGGGAAGCTGAGGGAGCTGCGGGGAGGCGCAGCGGAAATGTAGCCGATAATACAGCGGAATATCAGAGTCAGTCAAGCAAAAAGCCTCCGCAGAACCAGCCTTTATAGGCAATGGTAGCGGAGGCCGTGGAAGCCGGCCTGTGCACGGCCAGTCCGACAGCGGAGGCCGTGGAAGCCGGCCTGTGCACGGCCAGTCCGACAGCGGAGACATAGGAAGCCACGGTCTGGCACGGCCAGTCCGACAGCGGAGACATAGGTAGCCACGGCCCGGCATGGCACCCGACAGCGGATGCCTGGAAGCCACGGCCTGGCATGGCACCCGACAGCGGAGACATAGGAAGCCACGGTCTGGCATGGCCAGTCCGACAGCGGTGGCCCCGAAAGCCACAGCGTGGCATGGCACCCGACAGCGGATGCCTGGAAGCCACAGCGTGGCATGGCCGCCCGACAGCGGTGGCCGCGTACGCCGCGGCCCGGCATGGCCAGTACGGTCGCGATGCCCCGCGACCGTCTCAGCCCGCACGCCGTGCTCAAAGCCAATCTTTCTTGCGAAACAGGTAAAACATGCCGAGGCCGACAAGGGCCATCACGCCGAGCAAAATGAGGGAGCCGTTCTTCGCGTGCATCCCCGGAATATAGTCGAAATTCATGCCGTACACGCCGGTAATGAAGGTGAGCGGCATGAAAATGGTCGTCAAAGCGGTAAATACGCGCATAATCTCGTTGGCGCGGCCGGCGAGCGACGACTGGTATGCTTCGCGCAAGTTGCCCATCAAATCGCGGTACGTTTCGAACGTCTCGGCGATTTTGAGGGCATTTTCGTAGATGTCGCCGAAATATTTCTGCAGCTCGGAATCGATCAGCTTCAGTTCCTTTTTGTTGAGCGCCGCAATGACATCCTTCTGCGGTCCGAGCATTTTCTTGAGCCACAATATTTCGCTGCGCAGCCCGATAATTTCGTTCAGATGCGATTTTTTCGTATGCATCAAAATATCTTCCTCAAGCTTCTCGATCCGCGCTTCGATCCGGTCGCCGACAAGAAAATAACTGTCGACGACAAGGTCGACGAGATGATACAGAAAACGGTCGGGCCGGTCGACCTCCTGCTCCCAAAGAACCGGCTTCAGCGAGCGGAGTTCGTTGATTTTCTGCCTTGTAACGGTAATGATGTAGTGCGGTCCGAGAAAAATATTGAGCGCTCTTAGAAAAATTTCTTCATCGTCGAAGCGGATACTGTTGATTACGATAAAATAATGCGTGTCGTGCACCTCGATCTTGGGCCGCTGCTCCTCTTCGCTCAGGCAGTCCTCCACCGCCAGATCGTGCATGCCGAACAACGGCTGCAGGACGACCAGGTCTTCGAGATTGGCGTCGATCCAATAGAAGCCTTTCTCCGGCTTCAATAACGTCTTTTCGATATCTTCCACAGGTGTAAAGATGCCGTCCTGAACATGACGGATTTTCATTAGCGATCGCTCCTTTCTTCCGTACATCCGACATACCGGACGGACTAGAGCGATCGGCGGCCAAGACGCAGCTTTCGCCAGAAATACGACTCGCCGCTCGGGCAATCTTCGAAGATCAGCTTAAGGCCATGGACGTTCGGCCGCCGGTCCCCTGCTTCGTCCGGTATCGGTTTTGTAACATTGCTTCTTGTTGATGGCAGGCTTCGGTCGGTCACCTTCCATGTTCTTTTCGTCACTCCTTTTTTTGCCCGGCTAGAAAATGTCCTTGTCTAGTATACTCCCGCTCCCATGTGCGTTCAAGAGGAAAGCCGCGACGGATTCCAAGCTGTCCCGCGCCTTTCAATCGGCAGTTGTCCCGCGCCTCTTGATCGGCTACAGTCCTGCCCCCGCTATCCTTCGTTAACGCACTGCCTGTCAACGAAATCGGCCGCGATCCGTCTTTACGCACCGGCCTATCATCGAATCACCCGCGATCCGCCTTTACGCACCGGCCTGTAATCGAATCGGCCGCGAAACGGTTCCGGTATATTAAGATATGATGCAATATCACTTGACGCGCATACCGGAATGCATTAAAGTTAATGCTAAGCCCTGAACAACTGAATACTTTTTCAATCTTTCTTATCAAGAGCAGGCGGAGGGACTGGCCCTATGATGCCCGGCAACCGGCTATACAGCACGGTGCTAATTCTTGCGGAAACGTATGTTTCTGAGAGATGAGAGAGGCGAATCGGAATGTTAACCATGACCCTTTCTCAATCGGGAAAGGGTCTTTCTTATTCCGCAGGCAAACGACTATTTTTAGAAGAGGAGTGGGCGGTATGCCGATCAAAGTGCCCGACAACCTACCCGCAAAGGAAATTTTAAACAACGAGAATATTTTCGTCATGGACGAGAGCGTAGCGTATCACCAAGACATTCGTCCGCTCCGCATCGCGATCCTGAACCTGATGCCGACCAAGGAGACAACCGAGACCCAACTGCTCCGACTGATCGGAAACACGCCGCTTCAGGTCGAGATCGTGCTCATTCATCCACGCACGCATACGTCCAAAAATACGTCGGCAGAGCACCTGAAGGCGTTTTACAAAACGTTCGACGATATCTCCGACCAATATTATGACGGCATGATCATTACGGGCGCGCCTGTGGAGCATCTTCCGTTCGAGCAGGTCGACTACTGGGACGAGCTGAAGGAAATTATGGACTGGAGCGTCCGCCGCGTCACTTCGACGCTGCATATCTGTTGGGCGTCGCAGGCCGGCTTGTACCACCATTACGGCGTGCCGAAATACGATTTGCCGGAAAAAATATTCGGGGTATTTCCGCATACGGTCCAGAAGCAGAACGTGCCGCTGCTGCGGGGCTTCGACGAAACGTTCTTTGTCCCCCAATCCCGCCATACGGAGGTGCGCCGGGAAGATATCGAGAAGGTGCCCGAACTCGAAATTTTGTCGGAATCGGAGGAAGCGGGCATTTATATCGTCGCTTCGCAGGACGGCAGGCAAATTTTTGTCACCGGCCATGCCGAGTACGATCCGCTGACGCTGAAATGGGAATATGACCGGGACAGGGCAAAGGGCTTGCGGATCGGCTTGCCGAAAAACTATTTCCCGAACGACGATCCGTCGAAGGCGCCGCTGTCGACATGGCGCGCCCATGCGAATCTGCTGTTCTCCAACTGGCTCAATTATTACGTATACCAGCAAACCCCTTACGACCTTGGCGCTTATATCTGACGTTCGAATGGCCAAGCTCGATTGCGACGCATACTGACGGATGAGGAGAAGGATAATAAGATGAAAATAGAAAGCGTATTGGCGCAAATCGGTTCGATCAGCGAACCGGTAACGGGAGCCGTCAGCTTCCCGGTCTATCAGGCGACGGCGTTCCGTCATCCGAAGCTTGGGGAGAGCACCGGCTTCGATTACGCGAGGACGAAAAGTCCGACGCGCGCGGTGTTGGAGGAAGCGGCCGCCCGCCTGGAGTCCGGAGACGCGGGTTTCGCTTGCAGCTCGGGCATGGCGGCGCTGCAGACGATATTCGCCCTGTTCGAGCAAGGGGACCATCTGATCGTGTCCCTCGATTTGTACGGCGGTACATACCGGCTGCTGGAACGGGTCATGAGCCGGTTCGGCGTAACGGTATCGTATGCGGACACGAACGATCTGGACGCGGTCGCTTCGCTTAAGCGGCCGAATACGAAGGCGATTCTGATCGAGACGCCGACCAACCCGCTGATGATGATTACCGATCTGGAGCGGATTTGCGCCTGGGCCAAGGCGCAAGGGCTGCTCACGATCGTCGACAATACGCTGCTGACGCCTTTCTTCCAGCGGCCGATCGAGCTCGGAGCGGATATTGTCGTGCATAGCGCGACGAAATATTTGGGCGGCCACAACGATGTGCTGGCCGGCCTGATCGTTACGAAAGGCAAGGAATTGTCCGAGCGAATGGCGTTTCTGCACAATTCCATCGGCGCCGTGCTCGGACCGCAGGACAGCTGGCTGCTCATGAGAGGGATGAAGACGCTTGCCCTGCGCATGGAGCGCCATCAGTACAACGCCACCCGCCTTGCGGAATATTTGCGCGACCATCCGGCCGTGGAGACCGTCTATTATCCGGCGCTTCCGGACCATCCCGGACACGATATTCAGCGGCGCCAGTCGTCGGGCAATACGGGCATTTTTTCGTTCCGGCTTAAGGACGCCCGCTATGTCGAGCCGATTCTTCGCCATATCCGGCTGATCGCTTTCGCGGAAAGCCTCGGCGGCGTGGAATCGCTGATGACGTATCCGGCGGTGCAGACGCATGCCGACATACCGGAGGACATCCGGCGCCGCGTCGGCGTCGACGACAGACTGCTGCGCCTGTCGGTCGGCATCGAGCATATCGACGATTTGATCGGGGATCTTGAGCAGGCGCTGGACGCCGCAAGACGCGAGGTCGGGGAGGAGTCATCGATTCTATGAGCCATTCGGACAACCATCGAAACAAGGAAGAGCGCGCCTTCGCGACCAAGCTGCTGCACTTCGGCGCCGAGATCGACGAGCATACCGGCGCTTCGAGCGTGCCGATCTATCAGGCTTCCACCTTTCATCATCATAATATATTCGAGCCGCCGCCATACGACTACAGCCGTTCGGGCAATCCGACGCGGCAGGCGCTGGAGGATTACATTGCGCTGCTGGAAGGCGGCGCGCGCGGCTTTGCGTTCGCTTCCGGCATGGCGGCGATCTCGACTTCGTTCCTGCTGCTGTCGGCGGGCGACCACGTGATCGTGACCGAGGATGTGTACGGCGGAACGTACCGGCTGCTTACGTCCATTCTCGACCGGCTCGGCATCGAGACGACGTTCGTCGATATGACCGATTTCGAAGCGGTCAAGGCGGCCCGCAAGGCGAACACGAAAGCGGTATACATGGAAACGCCGTCCAATCCGACGCTCAAAATTACCGATATCGCGCAGGTGACGGCCTGGGCGAAGGAACACGGGCTGCTTACGATGCTCGACAATACGTTTATGACGCCGTATCACCAGCGCCCGATCGAGCAGGGCGTCGATCTGGTCCTCCACAGCGCGACGAAATTTCTCGGCGGTCACAGCGACGTTCTGGCCGGTCTCGCCGTAACGGCCGACGACCGTCTCGGGCGCAGGCTGAAGCAGCTGCAGAACGGACTCGGCACCGTGCTGGGCGCCCAGGAATCGTGGCTGCTGATGCGCGGCATGAAGACGCTGCAGGCGCGCATGGAAGCCAGCGAGCGAAGCGCGCGCAGGCTGGCCGAATGGCTCGAAGCGCATCCGGCCGTCGAGCGCGTCTATTACCCGGGCCTGGCCAACCATCCGAGACGCGAAATTCATGAGAAGCAGTCGCGCGGATACGGCGCGGTCGTCTCGTTCGACGTCGGCAGCGGGGAGCGGGCGAAGGCGCTGCTCAGCCGCGTCCGGCTGCCGCTCGTCGCGGTCAGCCTGGGCGCGGTCGAGAGCATCCTGTCTTATCCCGCGATGATGTCGCATGCGGCGATGCCGAAGGAAGTCCGGGCGGAACGGGGCATTACGGACGGACTTGTCCGTTACTCCGTCGGGCTCGAGGACATTAACGATTTGATCGAGGATCTGGATGCGGCGCTGCGCGGGTCGTAGCGCGCCTGATCGGGAGAAAGAACGGCTGTCCGAAAGGGACGGCCGTTTTTTCGTCATATGGGAGTGCGGCAGGCCGGTTTTTCCCGGATGACGTACGGGGCTTTCCTGTGATAGGATAAATTGAATGGAATGAAGAGGAGGGCTTAGGCATGCCTACGGCTGGTATAGATCGGATATTGGACAAGGCGCTGCAGGGCGAACGCATTTCGCTGGAAGAGTGCATGACGCTGCTGGAGTCGGATCAGATCGAGAAGATGGGCCATGTGGCGGATCAAATCAGATGGAAACGGCATCCCGAGCCGATCGTGACGTTCAACGTCGGACGCAACGTCAACTATACAAATATATGCGATGTCTATTGCCGGTTCTGCGCCTTCTACCGGGCCCCGGGATCGAAGGAAGGATATGTGCTTCCGGACGAGGTCATTCTGCAAAAAATTCAGGAGACGGTCGACGTCGGCGGGGAAGACATCGAAATATTGATGCAGGGCGGCACCAATCCGAATTTGCCGTTTTCTTATTATCTCGACCTGCTGCGCAAAATCAAGCGGCAATTTCCGAACATTACGATGCATTCGTTCTCGCCGGCGGAAATTATGAAAATGAAGGAAGTTTCCGGTCTTCCGCTCGACGAGGTCATACGTCAGCTGCATGAAGCGGGACTGGATTCGCTGCCCGGAGGCGGCGCGGAAATTCTCGACGACCGGACGCGGCGCAGAATCAGCCGGCTGAAGGGTTCGTGGACCGACTGGATGGACGTGATGAAAACCGCTCACCGGCACGGCATGAACACGACGGCGACGATGGTGTACGGCCTTGGCGAATCGATGGAGGAACGCGCGCTTCATCTGATTCGGGTGCGCGACGCGCAGGACGAGTGCATCGCGAACGGGTATCCGTCGCCGGGCTTTCTCGCTTTCATCTGCTGGCCGTTCCAGCCGGATAATACGAATTTGAAGCTGGAGAAGACGAAGCCGGAGGAATATTTGAAAATGGTGGCGATCAGCCGGATTACGCTCGACAATATTCCGAACTTCCAGGCGTCGTGGGTGACGATGGGACCGGATATCGGCAAGCAGTCGCTTTCTTACGGCAATAACGATTTCGGCAGCACGATGCTGGAGGAGAATGTCGTCTCGGCCGCCGGCACGACGCATAAAGTGAACATCGAGCTGATTCTGAAGCTGATTCGGGAAGCGGGCAAAATTCCCGCGAAGCGCAATACGCGCTACGACATTTTGCATATTTACCGCGAAGGCGAAACCGCGGATCGCGATTTCGTCATGCAAAACTGATTTGGACCGGTTCAATCGCGGCGTTTGCCGCTAGGAAGTCTGGAGCGTAGGCTCCGGGCTTCCTTTTTTTGTCGAAGTTCAGGCAGAGCAAGCGCTCGTCCCGCGCCGGGTACGGCCTTCCAATTATCTCCAAGTGTACCACCTCTCCTTTCGTATAACCCCATCAAGGGGACCATATACTGATTAAAGATCGAAAGGAGTGAGCCGTGTTGGAGATTTACCGCATCGTGTTGACTGATAAAACCGCTGAACGGTTGTTTCGCCATATGTCCGACGCTTTTCGCGAGGTGCATTCCGCAAGCGGTCTTCCTGTCCGCTTCGAAATGCTGTCCCCGACCGTCGTCCAGTGCATCGGCCTGACGCCCGATTTTCAACTTGTCACGCACGGGCCGGACGTTTACCGCGAATCGGCCGAAGCGTTGGCGGAGTTGGTGCTGGCCGAGTACGAACCCGCATTGATTCGAAGGATGATCCGCAGGCAGTACCGCGTTGACGATCCGGCCGAAGCGTTGGCGATGGAGAAATACTGCAGCGGGCTGCTGACGGGAGCCGAATGGGAAGAGGACGCCGTCGGCATGGCCGATCGTGCGCGGCGCAAAGAAATGATCGCAAGAGAGCTCGAACTGTATTTGTCCGAAAATACCGAGATCAATCTGACCGGCTTCATCGACTTCCGAATGTCCCAATACCGCGAGGAGCTGCGCGAAATTACGGTTTATGCGGTGGACGAGTTCGTGCTGGACAGACAATACCGGGAATTTATTTCACTTTTGAAATATTTTGTATGCCTTCAGGAAGTGAAAGTGCCGCTCGTTCATTTATTCCATCAGGGCGGCAATGAATTCATGCTGTGCGACGAACGGCTGAAAAAGATCGAGGTCCATAACGGCGACCGCATTATCGCCGAGATGCTCGAATCGGAAATGAATGTGGACGATATGGTCATCAGTTCGCTGATTACGGTTTCGCCCAAACAGATATGCATTCACACCCGGGAGCCCGAGCTTCAGGTTATCCGCACGATCGAGACGATATTCGACTCGCGCGTCACGCTGTGCATCGACTGCCCGTCGTGCGCTTCCCGTCTGGGGGAAGCGATTCGCCCTTGACCGGCGGAATGAAGCAGGCTATAATGTTGCTCAACAGCGTTGACAAAGACAACAATCCGCATGCGCGAACGGTCCAGAGAGGGGAATCCCGGCTGCAAGTTCCCTCCGTGATCGGCTGCGGATTTACCCCTTTGTAGCTGTGCGGTTGAACCCGGCCATCGCCGGCAGTAAGCTGCACCGGATGTCCCCGTTATCGGATGCGAGAAGGACCGTTTGCGCGCGGAACACGCGAGAAACGGTTGAATAAGGGTGGAACCACGGGTCTGACAAGCACTCGTCCCTTGAGGGATGCGGTGCTTTTTTTGTTGCCCATCCCGATTTGCTTGCATTCTTTTTTGAAGTTCAGAAGGAGGATGATAGGCATGGCAATTCAGGTGAAGCTGCCGGATGGCGCAGTTCGGGAATATGAGGCCGGTACGACGATTGAGGAAGTGGCCGGTTCGATCAGTCCGGGACTGCGCAAAAACGCGATCGCCGGCAAGGTGGACGGCAAAATCGTGGACGTCTATACGCCGCTGGACCGCGACGTATCGCTCGAGATTGTGACCGTCGACACGCCGGACGGACTGGAAGTGTACCGGCACAGCACCGCTCATCTGATGGCGCAGGCGATCAAGCGAATCTACGGCCCCCGCTCCGTGAAGCTGGGCATCGGCCCGGTTATCGAGGACGGTTTCTACTATGACATCGATATGGAAAAGTCGCTCACGCCGGACGATCTGGAGAAGATCGAGCAGGAAATGGCGAAAATTGTAAAAGAGGACCTGGAAATCCGGCGGCGCGTCGTCTCGCGGGCCGAAGCGCTGGCGATTTACGAAGAGCTCGGCGACGAGCTGAAGCTGGAGCTCATTCGCGACTTGCCGGAAGACGCGGTCATTTCGATCTATGACCAAGGCGAATTTTTCGACTTGTGCCGCGGTCCCCATTTGCCGTCGACGGGCCGCATCAAGGCGTTCAAGCTGCTCAGCGTCGCCGGCGCTTATTGGCGCGGCGATTCCAAAAACAAAATGCTGCAGCGGATTTACGGCACGGCGTTTCCGAAGAAATCCCAGCTTGAAGAGCATCTGCGTCTGCTGGAGGAAGCAAAGAAGCGGGATCACCGCAAGCTTGGCCGGGAGCTCGGCATCTTCACCTTCTCCCGCGAGGTTGGTCAGGGACTGCCGCTATGGCTGCCGAACGGCGCGAAGGTGAGACGGACGATGGAGCGCTATATCGTCGATCTGGAGGAGCGTCTCGGCTACGATCATGTGTATACGCCGGTACTGGCGAATGTGGAGCTGTACAAAACGTCCGGACACTGGGACCACTATCAGGAGGACATGTTCCCGGTCATGGCGATGGACAATGAGGAGCTCGTCCTTCGCCCGATGAACTGTCCGCACCATATGATGGTTTACAAGAGCGAGCTGCGCAGCTATCGGGATTTGCCGATCCGGATCGCCGAGCTCGGCACGATGCACCGCTACGAGATGTCCGGCGCGTTGACCGGCCTGCACCGCGTCCGCGCGATGACGCTGAACGACGCGCATATTTTCTGCCGTCCGGATCAGATCAAGGACGAATTCGCCCGCGTCATCCAGCTGATCCGCCAGGTGTACGAGGATTTCGGCATCAAGGAATACCGGTTCCGGCTGTCGTACCGCGATCCGCAGGATACGGAGAAATATTTCCCGAACGATGAAATGTGGGAGATGTCGCAGCGGATGCTGCGCGAAGTCGTCGAAGAGCTGGGGCTGCCGTTCTTCGAAGCGGAAGGGGAAGCGGCGTTCTACGGTCCGAAGCTGGATGTGCAGATCAAGACCGCTCTCGGCAAGGAAGAGACGCTGTCGACGGCTCAACTCGACTTTCTTCTTCCGGAACGGTTCGAACTCGAATATGTCGGCGATGACGGGAAGAAGCACCGGCCGGTCGTCATTCACCGGGGCATTATCAGCACGATGGAGCGGATGACGGCGTTCCTGCTGGAAAACTTCGCGGGGGCTCTGCCCTTGTGGCTGTCGCCGGTGCAGGCGAAAGTGATCCCGGTATCGACCGCTTACGAAGATTACGCCCGGCAAGTCGTGGAGCAGCTGAAGCGGGACGGCATCCGGGTCGAGGCCGATTTGCGCAATGAGAAGCTCGGCTATAAAATCCGCGAAGCTCAGTTGGAGAAAGTGCCTTATATGCTGGTCGTCGGCGACAACGAAGCGCAGAACGGCACGGTATCGGTGCGCAAGCGGGGAGAAGGTGATATCGGCGTCCGGCAAGTTTCGGAATTGTCGGCGATGCTGCAGGAGGAGATTGCCGCCAAGACGGTTTAGCCGGCACGATTCTAGCAATCTAGCAAAATCGTCCCGCATGCGTTGAATAAAGCTTGCAACGGATGGGAAACCTTCCTTATAAGGAGGAGTTAACCGATGTTGGCAAGCTTTTTTTTGAGAAAAAACCGTTTGCTGCTGTGCGGCTGTACGCTGCTCGGCATCTGCGTTCTGTCGTTGTCGCTGCCGTCGTTGGCCGCGAACGGGACCGGACCCTCTGCCCGTCCGGCCGGCGCGCTGCCCGAAATCGGGAACGAGCCGATCGCGTCTGTTCAAGTGGTCGCGACCGGATATACGGCCGGCGTAGAGTCGACCGGCAAGCGGCCGGGGCATCCTTCGTACGGCATCACGTATTCCGGCGTGAAAGTGGTGCGCGGCCGCGTATCGACCGTCGCGGCGGATCCCGATATTTTCCCGATCGGCACGCTGCTTTATATTCCCGGGTACGGGTACGGCGTCGTGGCCGACACCGGTTCCGCGATCAAGGGACATCGAATCGATCTTTATTTCAACACGGTGAAACAGGTGTATAAGGAATGGGGCAAGCGAACGGTCAAAGTGCAGGTGCTGAAGATGGGGAGCGGCAAACTGACGCAGGCCTGGCTCAATACGGTGAACGACAACGACGCGGCGGTTCCGGTCACGCTGCCGGCGCCGGATGATGTCCGGCGATAAATCAAATTATTTTGATCGGTATAATAAACAAAAGATTTGCTTCAATTTGGAAAATTTATATGCTAAAATAAAATTGTATACAAGCTGTACTGAAACCGTTGTCAAGGTGGGGCGATAACATGTTGTTCCGGACTGGCAATGAAGACGAACCATTGGCCGATTGCGAACAATACGAAGCTGTCTTGAAGGATCTTTACAATCAGATGATCCGCGTTGCCTACGCCCGGGTGCGGAACAAATCGGATGCGCAGGACGCCGTGCAGGAGGCATGGGTCAAAATGCTGGCCAAGCGGGATACGCTTCGCGAGAGCAACAAGCTGGCTCCTTGGGCCAAAGCGATAACGGCGAACGTTTCCTCCAACTTTAACCGTCTGGCTGTGCGCGAATCGAGCTGCGATTACCGCGGCGAGCCGGCCGATATCGGCGACCCGGCCGCGGCGGAAGCGGAATTGCTGATCGAGATATCCGAGCTGCTCGGCGCGTTGGACCCGAGATCGAGAACGCTGCTATTATATAAATTTTATTATGGATTCAAGGATCAGGAAATTGCCGACGCTCTTAACGTTCCGGTCGGCACGGTCAAGGCCCGCATTCACCGGTCGCGGGAAAAGCTCAAGAAAATGATGGGCATGCCGAATTCGTTATAGAGCGGCTGGCTTTACCGGCATTCCCGGGCGCCTAAAATTGCGCCGGGAATGCTTTTTTGCTGCGCGAATACGAGGGAGCGGCGGCGCAGGCAAGCCGTCTCCGTCTCCAGACCGAGGCAGGTTTCAATCGCCCGACCCTGTTGGCTAACGGATGCGATCGGCTATACTGTAAATACAAACAATATGCTGCTGAACAGGGGTTGAACGAGCATGAACGGATTTTTTAGCCGTCTGATTTGGGGGCTGCTGCTGGTGTCTTGCGGGGCGGCATTCCTGCTCCACCAGCTGGGTTATATCACTTTTGATTTCGGATATATGATCTCGATATTCTGGCCCGTTATACTGATCCTGATCGGATTGGACGGATTGATCAAACGCCGCGGCACCGACGATTGGTGGGGCATTATCCTGATCGTGCTCGGCTTTCTGTTTCTCGGCCGCAACCTCGATCTCATTTATTGGTCGTTCGGCGATATCATCCGGTTTGCGCTGCCGGTCGTGCTGATCGTTATCGGCCTTAAGATGATTCTCAAGCCGAACCGGAGGAATCAGGCGCACACCGATGACGAATGGCAGCCGTTTATGCCGTACAACCGCGACGTGCCGCCGCCGCCGCCGCTTCATCCGGACCCGACGAAGGAAGGGTTCGGCCCGGACAACGATGCCGGCGGCCATACCGGTACGACCGGCAGCGGCTCTTCATCGGCGGGCGGCTGGCATAGTGATCCGCATGCCGGCGGGTATAACGGCCGGCGAGGGCGCGAGCGCCATAGGGGCAGCCGTTGCGACGGCCGGGTCGAGTGGTGGAATTCCGATCCGAATGCGCAGACCCGTTCCGGCTTTATCGGCGACATTCATCTCGGCGAAGATTACTGGGAGCTTCGGCCGATGAATATTTCGCACTTTATCGGCGATACGGTGCTCGATCTGACGAAAGCGCAAATTCCATTGGGCGAGACGAAGCTGACCGTATCATCGTTCATCGGCGATGTGAAGGTGTTCGTTCCGCATGATTTCGATGTCGGCGTGCACGTGATCAGCAGCTCGTTCATCGGCGACGTATCGGTTCTCGGACGCCGGGAAGGCGGCATGTTCCGTCATGTCAATCTGGAGTCTCCCGCCTACTCCGAGCAAGACAAAAAAATCCGGCTTGTCGTCAGCACGTTTATCGGCGACGTCCGTGTAACCAAGGTCGGGTGACGGCTTATGATGGTCAGGCTGCTCAGAAGCAGCAAATGGGAGCTGACGCTGCTGTTCGTTGCGGCGAATGCGGCGTCGGCGCTGATCGGCTATGGAATATGGCACTATTTTCGTCATAGCGTGGGTGCGGCTGAGCTGTGGTGGTGGCTGGCCGCGGCCATGCTTGCCGTCAGTTTCGGATTCGGTTATTACGCGGCGCAGCGGATGCAGCGGCGGATCGACGGGCTTCATCTGGCATTGAAGCAGGCGGCAAGCGGCAATCTGTCCGTTCGCCTGCCGGAGGCGGGCGCCCGTTCTTTGGCGGCCGCTTACCGCGAGTTCAATACGATGGCGGAGACGCTGGAGCAGCGGATGCAGTGGCTGCAGCAGGCGGGCGAACAGCAAATTATGCGGGAAGCCGCCTCGAACGAAGCGGCGGTTCTCGAAGAGCGCAAGCGACTCGCGCGCGATCTGCACGATACGGTCAGCCAGCAGCTGTTCGCGATCCATATGTCCGCATCTTCGCTGCCAAGGCTGCTCGCCGAACGGAAGGAAAAGGCGGATCAAGTGCTGGAACAGCTGATCCAGATGTCCACGCTGGCCCAGCGCCAAATGCGCGCCTTCATCGCGCAGCTGCGGCCGATGGAGCTGGAAGGGCGCACACTCCAGGAGGCGCTGGACAAATGGTATCCCGACTATTGCCGGCAGAACGGCATCCAGGGAGAGCTAGACTGGCGTCTGCAGGAACCGTTGTCCGAGGCGAAGGAATACCAGCTCTTCCTGATCATTCAGGAAGCGATGGCGAACATCGTGAAGCATGCGGCGGCAAAACGGACGAAGCTGATCGTAGCCGAGACGGAACACCAGGTTGTCATGTCGCTGCAGGACGACGGGGTGGGCTTCAGGCCCGATCAGGTTCAGAGCGGCTCGTACGGGCTGTCGACGATGAAGGAGCGTTCGCAGAAGCTTGGCGGCGATACCGAAATTATTAGCAAGCCGGGGAGCGGCACGAAAATCAGGGTGACGATCCCGAAATACAGATCGCTAAAAGGGACGTGAAGATGGCGGATGGACGATAAAACGTGGAAGCTGATGATTATAGACGATCACGATATGGTGCGCGCCGGCCTCAAGACGTACTTGATGCTGGAACCGAAATTTGACGTTGTGATGGAGGCCGGAAGCGGCGAGGAGGCGCTCCGTCTGCTGGAAGCGGCCGACGAAGCGGACAGGCCGGATCTCATTTTGATGGATCTGATGATGCCGGGGATGGACGGGGTGCAGACGACGCAGGAAGTGCTGGCGCGTTATCCGAATATGAAAATCGTCCTTCTGACCAGCTTTCTGGAGGACGAGAAGGTGCTGGCCGCCGTGGAAGCGGGGGCCGTCAGCTATGTGCTGAAGACGGTATCGGCCGACGAATTGATTTATGCGTTGAACGGCGCGATCAAAGGGATGCCGGTCATGTCTTCCGATGTGTCGCAGGCGCTTACCCGCGGTCTCCGGCAGCGGACGGCGCAGAACACGGACGAGGGACTGACCGAACGGGAGAAGGAAGTGCTGCTGTTGATTGCCGAAGGGCGATCCAACAAAGAGATTGCCGAAGAGCTGCATATCAGCATCAAAACGGTAAAGACGCATGTGAGCAATCTGCTAATGAAATGCGAGCTGGAGGACCGGACGCAGCTGGCCGTATACGCGCATCGCAAAGGATGGGCGAAAACGTCATAACGAATCGCCGGTCGGGGCATTCTAATGTCGACCAACGATACCTGAAGGAGATTGACCCGCCATGATACCGATCGATTCGCGGCTTGTGTCCCGCGAGCAGGAATTTGTCCCCATGCGGAACATGCTGGAGCAGCACCGTTTTACCGTCGGAGGCAACTGGGATTACGATCACGGCTCATTCGATTGCAATTTGGATGGCGACAACAAAGTATGGCTGCGTCTGCCGTTTACCGTAACGAACGGCAATCTGGACGCCGATACCGAGGATAATGACGCCAAAATCCGGCTGGGCCAGCCCTATGTGTTGAAGCATCTGTACAATGAAGGACTCGATACGGAAGCGCAGCCGCGCGTAATGGGCAGCGTCATCGACCAGTTCCAGGACCCGGTCGATCCCGATGCGCAGGTAGAACGGCAGTGGGTCGAGAAGGCCGAGGAAGTGCTGCGCCAGGTTGAGGCCCATTTTCCGGCGTAAAGGCTTTGCAGCGAGTCCCTTTTATTTTGGCTGGCCTATTGATCCGGCATGCGAACTTGCAGACAGGATCATGCGCCGGCTTTTTTTATTTGCCCAAAATGCGATCTATTCAAAAAAAGTTGGGGTTTTCATTTTCGTTTAAATTGTTTTTAAGTTTGTTTTAAGGTAGGATGTGCAAGATAATAATAGAAACTTCACTGTTGTTCCCTGCGCATGAATCGAGCGGCGCAAAAGGGGATTCGATACAAGGAGGAGAAGGCGTATGGACGATCGCAACAACAAAAATCCGTTCGACGGTTTTTTTGCGGGCGGCACGGAGGAGAACCGGAACGGACGGACAGACGGCGCGGAGTCTAAAGACGAGGCAAGCAGGACGGGCGAATCTCGCTCTTACTATTATTCTTACGGCCCGTTCAGACACGGGGCGGGAGAGGAAGCCGGGCGCAGCCGCGAAACGGGAGGCGCTTACGGCCAGCCGGAAGAACGGCCGGTCGAAACTGTCGGCGACGTACAGGTTACGCCCCCGTCTCCGGTTCGCCCGTTCGCTCCGGTGCAGCAAGCGCCGAGATCCGGATGGCAGGTCAAGCAGGAAAAACGCCGCAGCTCGTTCAAAGCGATGTTCGCTTCTTTCCTGGTCGGCGTCGTAACGGTCGGCGGACTGATGTTCGCGGCCGATTACAACAACTGGTTTACGGCCGGTTCGATCGCGGCGACGCAAGGTCCGGTTGCGGGCGATTCTACGGCATCCGGCGGCGGCGGGAACGCTTCAACGGTGGCGGACGTCGTCAGACCGAACAATATCGACCAGATTTATAAAACAGCCAGCCCGGCCGTCGTCAAGATCGAAACGTATGTGCAAGCGCAAAGAGGCGGCAGCAGCATGTTCGACGATCCGTTCTTCCGCCAGTTTTTCGGCGACCGTTTCACGCAGCCTGATAGCCAGAACGACGGCCAGGAAGTGCTGAACGGTATCGGCTCCGGCTTCTTCTTCGAAAAAGAAGGAAAAACGGGTTATATTTTGACGAACCAGCACGTCGTCGGCAACGCCGATACGATCAAGGTTTATGTGGAAGGGCGCGCGGAGCCACTGGAGGCGGAGCTGCTCGGCTCCAGCTTCGAGCTGGACCTGGCTGTGCTGAAGGTGGAAGGCGACGATTTCCCGACGCTGCCGCTCGGCAATTCCGACGAGATCAATATCGGGGAATGGGTCGTCGCGATCGGCAACCCGAGCGGTTTCGACCATACGATTACGGTCGGCGTGCTCAGCTCCAAGGAACGGGAAATCAGCATTTCCGATCAGCAGGGCGACCGCAACTACGAGCATCTGCTGCAGACGGACGCGTCGATCAACCCGGGCAACTCGGGCGGCCCGCTGCTCAACCTGAAGGGCGAGGTCATCGGCATCAATACCGCCGTCAGTTCGCAGGCGCAAGGCATCGGCTTCGCGATTCCGACGAGCACGATCAACAAGGTGCTCGACAATCTGAAAAACAATACCGAAATTCCGAAAGAGCCCGTGCCGTTTATCGGCGTGGACTTGTATCAAATGAACGAACAGATTGCCGCAGAGCTCGGCATTGACGAAAAGACGAAAGGCTCGCTCGTCCGCAGCGTCTACTACAAAACGCCGGCTTATGAGGCTGGTTTGCGCCAGTTCGATATTATAACCGGCATGGACGGCACTACGTACGATGTTCGGGAAGATTTGATCGAAGCGATCGGGAAGAAGTCGGTCGGCGACGAAGTCACGCTTCACATTATCCGCGACGGGAAGAAGCTGGACTTGAAAGTGAAGATCGGGGACAAAAACAAGTTCCCGAATTTGGCGCAGCAGCAACAGCAGCGGCAATAAAAAACCGACAGTCGAAAGCGCAAGACGGACGCGAGCCGTCCGTCCTGCGCTTTTCATGTCTTTGCAACAGCCGCGAAAACCGGTACGATATACGATAGAAGCGAGAAACCGGCGGAGGGAATTCGATGAGATCGCATATAGTGGTTGTGGACGACGACGAGAAAATTACGTCGCTGCTGCGGCGCAGTCTGGCGTTCGAAGGCTATGAAGTGACGACGGCGAACAACGGGCTGGAAGGGTTGAAAGTGATGCTGACGACCGATCCGCAGCTGCTTATTCTGGACGTCATGATGCCGCATGTGGACGGTTGGGAAGTGTGCCGCCGGGTGCGGGAAAGCGGCAGCACCGTGCCGATTTTGATGCTGACGGCCAAGGACGATATTCAGGATCGGGTGAAAGGGCTCGACCTTGGCGCGGACGATTACCTCGTCAAGCCGTTCGCGCTGGAAGAGCTGCTTGCCCGCGTGCGGGCGCTGCTGCGGCGCAATACGGACAAAGCGGGCGGCGGAGACGGCAAGCTGGTGTTCGAAGATCTGGTGCTCGATCTGGACTCCCGGGAAGCGATACGCGCGGGCCGAAGAATCGATCTGACGGCCAAGGAATTCGATCTGCTGCATCTGTTTATGCAAAATCCGCGCCGGGTGCTGACGCGGGATTCGATTATGGACAAAATATGGGGATACGATTTCAGCGGCGAGTCCAACGTGCTCGAAGTCTATATCGCGATGCTGCGCCAGAAAACCGAAGAAGGCGGAGCAAAGCGGCTCATTCAGACGGTTCGCGGCACCGGCTACGTGCTCCGCGGGGAAGGCGGTTGAACGCGCATGTCGATCCGGCTGCGGCTTACGCTGTGGTACTCGGGAATATTGGCCGGAATGCTGCTCTCGTTCGGCGTCGCCTTCTACTATTATATGGACTATACGACGTATCAAGGGGTAAGGAGTCAAGTTCGCGAACAGGCTCTCCGGCTGCCGGTAAAGGTCTCGATCGATTTCTGGGATCGTCTCGACCTGAATATTTCGTCCGGCGCGATTCAAGGGGAATTTTTTATCCAGCTGTACAATTACAAGGAAGGCGGAATGCGGCGCAGCGCCAACTTGCATAACGCCGGCCTGTCCTTTCCCGTTCCGGATGCGTCGGATACGAAAAAATCGCTGTACGAAGGCTTTGATAGCGTCAAGGTGAACGGTTATTCCTTTATCGTTTACCAGCGCCCGATCATCTATGACAATACGCTGATCGGGTTGCTGCAGGTGGGCGCCTATACCGGATTGCAGGAAAGATATTTGGCCAATTTGCGCACCATTCTGATCTTTTCGTCGCTGATCGCCATTCTGATCGCCTTCACGGTCGGGCTGCTGCTGGCCCGCCAGGCGCTGCGGCCGATCGAAAACGTGATCCGCGCGGCGCGCCAGATCGAACGCGGTTCGGATCTGAGCGTGCGCATCCCGCTCGAAGGTCCGCCCCACGACGAGATGGGGCGGTTGACCGGGACGCTGAACGGCATGCTTGCGCGGATCGAGAAAGCCTACAACGAGCTGGACGAAGCTTATAAGGCGCAGCGGCGCTTCGTATCCGACGCTTCGCACGAGCTGCGCACGCCGCTTACGACGATCCGCGGCAACATCGATCTGCTCGAGCGGATGTGGCTGCCGGCGCTGGAGGCGCCGGGCGGAAAAGGCGAGCCGATCAGCGAGGAGGAAGCGGAGCGTGCGGCGATATTCCGCGAAGCGATGCGGGATATTTCGGAAGAGGCGAAGCGGATGAGCCGGCTCGTCGGCGACTTGCTGTCGCTCGCCCGCGCGGACGCGGGCTATGTGATGGAGAAGACCGATCTGGCGCTGCTGCCGATCGTGGAGGAGGTGGCCCGCCGCGCCCAGCTGCTGCCCCGCAAAGCGGAGTGGCGCGTGGGCGATCTGTCGGCGATCGTGAACGCGCATGTGCGGGGCAATCCCGATTTTCTGCGGCAGCTGCTCTTCATCTTCATCGAGAACGCGTTCAAATATACGCCGCATGGCTATGTCGAGCTAAGCGCGCGGCGGTCGGCCGATCAGGCGGGGATCGTCGTGCGCGACACCGGCATCGGCATGAACAAGGAACAGGTGCCGCATATCTTCGAACGGTTCTACCGGGCCGACGAATCGCGCGGCAAGACGGCGGGAACGGGCCTCGGCCTGTCGATCGCCAAATGGATTCTCGACGAGCACGGCGGGTCGGTCGAGGTGACGACGAAAGAAGGCGCTGGCAGCACGTTCGTCATCTGGCTGCCGGCGACCTTTCCCGAACCGTCCGATTCGGATATAATGGAGCCAACCGGCCATTGACCGCCATGACGGCCGGGCAGAAAGCAGGTGGAAACGATGGAAGTAGTGAAAATCACGCCCCGCGGTTATTGTTACGGCGTCGTCGATGCGATGGTGCTGGCGCTGCAGACGGCCAAAAATCTCGATTTGCCGCGGCCGATTTATATTTTGGGCATGATTGTCCATAACCGACATGTAACGGAAGCGTTCGAAGCGGAGGGCGTCATTACGCTCGACGGCGAGAACCGCCTCGAAATTTTGGAGAAGATCGATCGCGGCACGGTCATTTTTACCGCTCACGGCGTTTCGCCGGAAGTGCGCAAGCGCGCCAGAGAGAAAGGGCTCACGGTCGTCGACGCGACATGTCCCGACGTGACGAAAACCCACGATCTGATCCGCGAGAAAACGGCCGAAGGCTACAACATCATCTATATCGGCAAAAAAGGCCATCCCGAGCCCGAAGGAGCGATCGGCATCGCGCCGGAGCGCGTCCATCTCATTGAGAAGGAATCGGACATCGAACAGCTGAACGTTCCGGCCGATAAGATCGTCATAACGAACCAGACGACGATGTCGCAGTGGGATATTCGCCATCTGATCACCAAGCTGCTGGAGAAGTACCCGAAGGCCGAAATTCATAACGAAATTTGCCTGGCGACGCAGGTGCGGCAGGAGGCGGTCGCCGAACAGGCGAAAGGCACCGATCTGTGCATCGTCGTCGGCGATCCGCGCAGCAACAACTCGAACCGGCTCGCGCAGGTTGCCGAGGAGATTGCCGGCGTGAAGGCCTACCGGGTCGCCGACGTGACGGAAATTCGCCGCGAGTGGCTGGAAGGCGTGCGCAAAGTGGGCGTTACGTCCGGTGCCTCCACGCCGACGCTTATTACGAAGGAAGTCATTGAATATTTGGAGCAATACGACCCGCAAGACCCGTCCACCTGGGAACCCCGGCGCACGCTCGACAGGAGCAGGCTGCTTCCCAAGGTTCGCGAGAAATCGAAAGCGTAAATTCGGATCGGCTTACCTGAACACGGTCTCAACGTAAAATTGGGCCGGCTTACCTGAACTCGGTCTCTTGACGGGACCGGGTTCGTTATTGTATAGTTACTTTATCGATTAAAAGCATAAAAGCTTAAAAGCGTATAAGCGTTGAAGCGCGAAAAGGAGCGGAGATTATGATCGTCGTGACAAAAAGCAGCATTACCGAGGAGCGCATAGCCGAAATTGTGGCGCATATCGAGCGCGCCGGCGTACAGGCGCATGTCTCTCGGGGAACGGACCGGACCGTTATCGGCATTATCGGCAAGGCCGAGCCGACACTGGCCGAGCATCTGCGGCAGATGAAAGGCGTCGAGCAGGTCATTAAAATATCGAAATCCTACAAGCTGGCCAGCCGCGATTTTCACCCGGACGATACGATCATCGAGGTGAAAGGGGTCAAAATCGGCGGCGATCAGCTCGTCGTGATGGGCGGACCGTGCGCGGTCGAGTCGCCGGAGCAGATCGACGAGATCGCGCGGCTCGTGAAGGCTGCGGGCGCGCAGGTGCTAAGGGGCGGCGCCTTTAAGCCCCGTACCGGACCGTACAGCTTTCAGGGTATCGGCGTCGAAGGCTTGAAAATGATGGCGGAAGCGGGCAGCAAGCACGGGCTGCTGACGATTACCGAAGTGATGACGCCCGAGTATGTCGATGTTTGCGCGGAATACGCCGATATTCTCCAGGTCGGCACCCGCAACATGCAGAACTTCGATCTGCTTCGCAAGCTGGGCACGATCCGCAAGCCGGTATTGCTCAAGCGCGGCTTCAGCGCGACGTACGACGAGTTTTTGAACGCGGCCGAATACATTCTGGCAGGCGGCAATCCGAACGTAATGCTCTGCGAGAGAGGGATCCGGACGTTCGAGACCTATACGCGCAACACGCTCGATCTGGCGGCGATTCCGGTGCTGCAGCAGCTCAGCCATCTGCCGGTCATTTCCGATCCGAGCCATGGCACGGGTCGCCGCGAACTCGTCGAGCCGATGGCCAAGGCGTCCGTCGCCGCAGGCGCGAACGGGTTGATTATCGAAATGCATACCGATCCGGACAATTCCATGACGGGAGACGGCGTGCAATCGCTGTTCCCGGATCAGTTCGCCCGTTTGATGAAAGAGCTGGAGCAGCTCGGGGCGCTCGTCGGCCGCCGGTTCGATACGCCGAAGGAACCGGCCGAACGATTTGCCGAATGGAAAGTCGTATAAAGCAAAATCGCGAACATGCGATTCCGACAGAAGCCTTGGTCACCAAGGCTTCTTTTGTATTTTTTCGATTTTTGTTTGCACTTATATGCATATTTCGTTCAATTTTTGTTAGATAATCTGACACACGCGAAAGAAATACCTGACATAACTATTGACGACTCGAAAACAGTCACCGTATAATATGCTCATAGTTGAGAGGAAAACTTGAACGTTACTCGCCAACATCTATGATAATGTTCGGAAATGGAGGAAAAACCGTGTCTGTCGAGAATGTTTTGGAGTTAATTAAAGAGAAAGACATTCAGTTTGTCGATTTCCGTTTCGTCGATCTGTCCGGGCGCGCGCATCATATTACGCTGCCCGCTTCCGAGGTGGACGGTGACACGTTTGTTAACGGCGTTGCGTTTGACGGTTCTTCGATCGCGGGGTTCCGCGGCATTGAGGAGTCCGATATGGTGATGATGCCGGATACCGAATCAATCTTCGTCGATCCGTTTACGGAGCATCCGACGTTGAACATTATGTGCAACATCTTTACGCCTGACGGCGAACGGTACGACCGCGACCCGCGGAGCATCGCGCAGAAGGCGGAAGAGTACCTGCAGAAGTCCGGCGTCGGTACGGCGGCATTCTTCGCGCCGGAATCGGAATTTTTCATTTTCGACGACGTTCGTTTCGAAAGCTCCATGCATACTTCATTCTATTCCGTCGATTCGGATGAAGCGGTCTGGAATACGGCCCGCAAAGAAGAAGGCGGAAACCTTGGCTTCAAAATTAAAGTCAAAGGCGGATACGTTCCGGTTGCGCCGGTCGATACGCAGCAGGACATCCGGAGCGAAATGGTCCGTCTGTTGCAGGAATCGGGCCTCCGCGTCGAGCGTCATCACCACGAAGTGGCGACCGCCGGCCAAGGCGAAATCAACTTCCGCTTCGACACGCTGACGAAAACGGCCGACAACCTGATGAAATACAAATATATTATTCATAATGTAGCTCGCCAATACGGCAAAGTGGCTACGTTCATGCCGAAGCCGCTGTTCGGCGACAACGGCAGCGGGATGCACGTTCACCAGTCGATTTTCGACGGCGACACGCCGCTGTTCTATGAGAAAGGCGCATACGCCAATCTGAGCCAGATCGCGCTCCATTATATCGGCGGCATCCTGTACCATGCGCCCGCGCTGATCGCGCTGACGAATCCGAGCACCAACTCGTTCAAGCGTCTCGTTCCCGGATACGAAGCGCCGGTCAATCTCGTCTTCTCCAAAGGCAACCGTTCCGCGGCGATCCGGATTCCGGTCGCGGCCGTAACGCCGAAAGGCTGCCGCATCGAATTCCGTACGCCGGACTCGACGGCCAACCCGTATCTGGCGTTCGCAGCGATGCTGCTGGCGGGCCTTGACGGCATCAAGCGCAAAATCGACCCGACGGCGCTCGGCTACGGTCCGTTCGACCGGAACATCTACGAGCTGTCCGATGAAGAGAAGAAAGAAATCCGCAGCGTGCCGGGTTCGCTTGACGAAGCGCTGGACGCGCTCGAAGCCGACAGCGAGTTTTTGACGGAAGGCGGCGTATTCTCGAAAGACTTCATCGACAACTATGTCGCATTCAAGCGTCAAGAAGCGAAAGCTGTTGCCATCCGCGTTCATCCGCACGAATACAGCCTTTATTTCGATTGCTAATTTTTAATACGAGTTCCAAACGGGCTCCCCAAACGTTATCGAAAGATAACCGCGGGGGCCTTTTTTTATTATTTGTAAAGGGCCAGCTTAATGCGTCTGCCGTCCTCGCCGGTATGCCTTGCTATTCGTCTAAGCGCCCGCTGTCCCGTCGGTGTACCCAGTCTTTTCGTCTAAGCGCCCGCCGTCCCGTCGGTGTACCCAGTCTTTTCGTCTAAGCGCCCGCTGTCTCATCTGTGCGCCCTGCTTTTCTTCTGTATTGCCGCTGTCTCGGGCGTGCAGCCTGCCTTTCCTCTACGCCCCCGCCGTCCATCGTCCCGCCGGCACGTCCTGCCTTTGGCGAATCCTGCAAAAATGCAGGATTTTTGGCCCGATTAGACGCCTATGGTGCAAAATCCTGCGAAAATACAGTAATTTTTTTCAATTTTTGCTTATTCGGTTTAATCGGAACAAAATTCCTGTACAATCGCAGGAATTTTTGCATTTTGGTTATTTTATCCCAGGAAAAATTGCACTTTTGCAGCTTTTGGCGTGGAAGACCGAGGCATTGGCATGATAGCCCAACGACATTGGCGCGGAATACCAATTGCCTTCCATTCTTCGAAAGATTATAAAGCGCTTATTCGAACGAAGGAATATAATGCGCTGATAAATAGATGTACGGTTACCGACTCGGTTTTTGCACCGCGCAACGTTAAAATCGAAACGAGGGAATGCGATGACCAGGAAAATGGGCTTGGCCAAAATGGGCTTGGCCATAAGATTTTCAGTTGCGGCATTATTCTTCGTATTGCTGCTTTCTTGCGTGAATCACGATACGCAAGGTACGCTCTGGTATATCGTGACGGACGAACTCGAAGCGGATCGTCCCGGCTTCTCGATTCGGGATCGAAAGAAAGATGACACGTTATATATAGATATCCGCTAACTGCACTAACCGCCGATAAAAGCCGCCAACCGCCGCCTCAAGCGGCGGTTTTTTTACGGTCAAACGCCGCCAAGCGGCGCCACGGCCAGCGGCTCGTACATCGGGCTGCGTCCGAGATGGGAGCGGTACAGCACGATGTCGCGAACCTCCCAGGACAAAGCGCCCGCATCGGACGGTTCGGGCCAGACCGCGTCGTCCGCGGCAAGCGGACCGGTCCCCGCATACTTTCGCGCCAGCGTCAGATGAGGCCGGTACGGACGGGAGTCGGGGCGGAAGAGGCCGGTCCGCTCAAGCTGCTCGCCGAGCGCGCGATGCAGCCTTTCCAGCCGCATCTGCTCGCCGCCGACGCCCAGCCACAGTACCGCGGGAGCCGCGGCATTTCCGAACGTTCCGATACCGGACAGGCTTAGGGTGAACGGCGCCGAAGCGGCGGCCGACTCGCGAATGGCGGCTTCGAGGCGCGGAACGTCGGCGGGAGCGCAGTCGCCAATAAAATGAAGCGTAATATGCCAGTCGTCGGGATGCGTCCGCCTTTTGAACGGCAGCGCGGCCATTCGATCGGAAACGCCATTCCGCACGGCGTCCCGGACACGTTCGGGCAAGGAAATTGCAGTGAAAAGACGAATATTCTCGTTCATAAATCAGTTCTCCGTTCGTATTTTTTGTAGTTGGTGCCGGTTTGGCACTTGATGGGCGCTATGAAAATTTGCTACAATTAGCGGTATCATTCATTTATTAGAGACAGGAGTGGGGTACGGTGACCCAACGCGCTTACAATTTCAATGCGGGTCCGGCTGCGTTGCCGCTCGACGTATTGAAACAGGCACAAGAGCAGTTTGTCGATTTCAACGGCGCCGGCATGTCCATCATGGAAATGTCGCACCGCAGCGCGCAATACGAGCAGGTGCATGAAGAAACGGCGTCGCTCATGCGCGAATTGTTCGGCATTCCGGACAATTATCATGTCCTGTTCCTTCAGGGCGGCGCCAGCACGCAGTTTGCCATGCTGCCGATGAATCTGCTGCGTCCCGGCCGTCCCGGCGCTTATATTATGACCGGCAGCTGGGCCGATAAAGCGCTGAAGGAAGCGAAGCTGATCGGCGAAACCGCGATCGCCGCATCGACCGAAGGCGACCGCTTCACGCGAATGCCCGATCCGTCGGAGATTCGCATTCCGGAGCATGCGGCCTATGTCCATCTTACATCAAACGAGACGATCGAGGGTACACAATACGCCGTCTATCCGGATACGGGCAGCGTCCCGCTCGTGGCCGATATGTCGAGCGATATTTTGAGCCGTCCCGTCGACGTGTCCCAATTCGGCGTCATCTATGCCGGCGCGCAAAAAAATCTCGGCCCTTCGGGCGTCACCGTCGTCATTATTCGCGACGATCTGGCGGCGGAGAGCCCGGAAGGCGTGCCGACGATGCTGCGGTACAACACGCATGCGAAAAACCGCTCGCTCTACAATACGCCGCCGTCGTTCTCGATCTATATGGTCAATCTGGTGCTGAAATGGATCAAGTCGAACGGAGGCGTCGCCGCCATAGAGCGCCAGAACCGCGAAAAGACCGATCTCATTTATAACGTGATCGATGCCAGCGGCGGTTTTTACCGGGGCGTTGCCCACCCGGCCAGCCGTTCGCGGATGAACGTCACATTCCGCCTCGGCGACGAGGAGCTGGAGAAAAAGTTTGTGAAGGAATCGGAGGCGGAAGGCTTCGTCGGATTGAAGGGCCATCGCAGCGTCGGCGGTCTTCGCGCTTCGACCTACAACGCGGTGCCTTACGAAAGCTGCAAGGCGCTTGCCGATTTTATGAACGAATTTATGCGCAGACACGGATAAGCAACGTTTCCCGACCGGTTGAAACAGGCAGACCGCCCGATCCTTCGATCACTGCCGAAGGGACGGGCGGTCTTCTGCCTTGCTTCAGGCCGGAGAAGAATCCATGACGTTCGGTCCGGTCAGCTTGTAGCCGACGTTGCGAACCGTCATAATATATTCCGGCGTGCGGGCGTTCTTCTCGATTTTGTCGCGCAGATGGCTGATGTGGACATCGACGATTCGCGTATCGCCGAGAAAATGGTAGTCCCATACGCCGTGCAGCAGCTGCTGCCTGCTGAGCACCTTGCCGCGATGCCGGCAAAGAAAGAGCAGCAGCTCGAATTCCTTCGGCGTCAGCTCGACCGGCTGGCCGCCGACGCTGACCTCGCGCTGAGCCGGCTTTACCGTCAGCCGGCCGATTTCGAACGGCGCCTCTTCGGCCGCTCCCGGCTGCGCGGTCACGCGGCGGAATATCGCCTCGATTCGGGATATAAGCTCCTGCGGGCTGAATGGCTTGGTCATATAATCGTCAGCGCCGTTATCGAGACCGGCGATTTTGTCGGTGACGTCCTGCAGCGCGGTCAGCATAATAATCGGGACGGCGTTGTTCTGCTTGCGCAGCGTGCGGCATACGTCGATGCCGCCCATCTTCGGAAGCATCAGGTCGAGCACGATCAGGTCGGGGCGGAACGGCTTCAGGGAATCGAATACCGCCTCGCCGTCGTGCACGCAGCGAACTTCGTATCCGGCAAGCTTCAGGTTGAACTCGATAAGCATGGAGATAGAGGGCTCGTCGTCAACAACCAAAATTTTCTTTTTCACGTCTCGTCTTCTCCTTTGCCTCCTGATCTTGCTTGCTATTATCGCAAAGGAGCTTTATCCGGCTATTAAACGGACGTTAAGCGGGTGTAAAATTATTTTTTTACCGAGGTGAAATATGGCGTATCACATTGTGCTGGTCGAGCCTGAAATTCCCGCCAACACCGGCAACATCGCGAGAACTTGCGCGGCGACGGGAACGCATCTGCATCTCGTGCGCCCGCTCGGCTTTCGCACCGACGACCGTACGCTGAAGCGGGCCGGGCTCGATTACTGGCATGCGGTGCATGTGCACTACTACGACAGCTTCGAGGAGGTGCGGCAGGCGTATCCGGACGGCCGCTTCTTCTTCGCTTCGACTCGCGCCGCCAGGCGCTATTGCGACTTCGCCTATCGGGACGGGGATTTGTTCGTATTCGGCAAGGAAACGAAAGGATTGCCGCAGCAGCTGCTGGACGCGAATCCCGAAACCTGCATTCGGCTGCCGATGACATCCGCTGTCCGCTCGCTCAATTTGGCCAATTCGGCCGCGATCGTCGTTTACGAGGCGTTGCGGCAAAATGAATTTCCGGGGATGGTCTGACGCAACTATGCGCCGTTTTTTTCGTATAACCAAGTAGCAGTTCAAAAGGGCTAGAAATCGAGCGAATGCAAGGTTCTCAGGAATGGCTGTAGACTAGACAAGACAATAGAAGAGGTGATCGTTTGATGAAACCGGCAGGTGTGGTCCGCAAGGTGGATCAACTCGGCCGTATTGTGCTTCCCAAGTCGCTGCGCAAACGGTATCAGATGAACGAAGGAGACCCGGTTGAAATTCTGGTTCAGGGCGACCATATTATATTGGAAAGGTATCGTCCCCGTTGCGTGTTCTGCGGCTCGATGGACAACGTGTGCGAATTCAAGGAACGTTATTTGTGCGCCGCCTGCCTGACGGAAATGAAACAGCTTCGCCGCTAGGCCAGCTGACCGAAAAAGCATTCCGCCATGCAAGAAGCTTCCTCGCGCGCCGCGCGGGAAGCTTCTTGATCGAGCATATATTCCGGGAAAACGATGCTTCGCCGCCGCAGGCGGCGAAGCATCGTTTTGCTTTTCACAATCTAACGCCGGCTTAAAGACCTTTCGTTTTGTCGTCGTTGTATGCCGCTGTCAGCATGGCGATGATGAAAAGCAGAAATACGGTCATAATGATAATAAACGTTTGGGTGATTTCCATCGCTGTTCACCTCCGTAACTGTTTAATATTATACCCAACAGCCTGGCAAAAAGAAACGTAAAAAGTTGTGAACAGATTGTTACGCCGGATCAACTTTTCGGAGGTTGGCCGGTCCCTTTCGTTACATAATTTTACGGAAGCTTTTTACGGTAACGGGCCGGCGATTCGCCGGTCTGTTTTTTGAACACTTTGCTGAAATATTTTTCGTCGGCGTATCCGACCATCTCGGCGATATCCGCGATTTTAAGCGTCCGGTTGCCGAGCAGCCGCTTCGCTTTGTCGACACGCAGCCTTTCCACGAATTCGGTGAGCGTCTCGCCCATTTCCTGCCGGAATTTGCGGGAGACGTATTCGCGGCTCAGAAAGAAGCGGCTCGCAAGCCGCTGCAGCGACAAATCTTCGCCGAGATGCTGCTCGATATAGCGAATCATATCGCCGATCACATGCCGCTCCTGCCGCATGGCGGCGGCGGTTGATTTGGCGATTGCCGCAAGCCGCTCCTTCCATATGCGCCCGGTCTCCTCCAGCGACAGCCGGCCTTGCTCGTCGAACGCGAACGGCAATGTTCCTCCGTCCGTTTCTTCGTGCGCATCGGGAGCAGGCGCGGACCGGCTTTCGAACCATTTGGACTTCATCATTCGATACTGCCGCGTCCACAATTCGAGATGCGCCGGCGTCACCGCCGGAAGCGAGCGCACGGCGTCCAGCCAGCGGTCGACGGCCGCTTCCAGCTCCGCGAGATCGAGCGCGAGCAGCGCGGTATGAATCGCCTCTTCCATGTCGGTCAATTGCGGAACCGGACCGGTCTTGCTGTCCGGCGGCTGCGGAGCGTGCGCAAACGGCCTGTCCGACAGCAGGTTGCGCTGCATGAGCGCCTGACGGGCGCGCTGCACCGACTGCGCTATACCGCCCGGAAGCGGCTCCTCGCTGCCGATACCGGCATGGACCGGAGCGCGAAACGTCGAGAATATCGCCTGCATGATCTCTTCCGTCCGGCTTGGCGCAAGGGACGGCGCCGTCCAGAAGAGGATGACGATTTCATCCGTCGAGCCGAACGGGCGAAACGCATAGCCGGCCGACCAGCGGTCGTGAACGAGGTCGTTCGCGATATTGGCGACCGCATAGGCCAGCAGCTCCCGGTCGCCGCGAAACCGCCGCAGCAGCGGCGCCGGAACGGCATCCAGCCCGATGACCGCCGCAATGCCGCTCTTTGCCCGCTGGAAGCCGGGAAAATCCTGATACAGCTGCTGTTTCGCATCGTCGGCTTCCTTCGTATTGTGAAACAGCTGGCTGAACAGATAGTCGCGGTAGACCGGCTTGAACCGGTTTATGGCGATTCCCTGCTCGACCTCGTGCCGCCGTTTCAGCTCGAGCTTCCGTCTGGCGTCGACCGCCCGCATCACCGCTTCCTCCAGCTCTGCCGGATCGATCGGCTTTAATAAATAATCTTTTCCCCCGTATTTCATCGTATGACGCACATAGTCGAAATCATCGTAGCCGCTGATGACGATCACTTCCGTATCGGGCCGGTGCGCCTGAATCCATTCCATCAGCGACAGACCGCTGGATATGGGCATATGAATATCGGTCAGCACGATGTCGATCGGCTGCTCCTGCATCGTTCGTTTCGCTTCTTCTCCGTTATCCGCTTCGAATATGCGCCGAAAGCCGCGTTCCTCCCACGGAAACAGCAGCTTGACCGCATCCCGCGCATGCTGTTCGTCATCTACGATCAACACGTTCATGCCGGCTCGCCTCCTCCGTTATGCTGCGGGACAAGCAGCGTAATCCGCAGTCCGCGCCCTGGTCGGGATTCCAGCTTCATTTCCGCGTCCGGTCCGGCGTGCAGCCTCAGCCTGGACATGACATTGTACAGGCCGATATGTCCGTCTTCGCGGCGGGACGGCAGACTTTGCTCTTCCGGTTTTCCGATTTCGTCTAGCAGCGTGCGCAGCTCCTGCAGCTTCGCTTCGGGTATGCCGGGCCCGTCGTCCTCGACCTGGATGGCGGCATGCCGGCCCTGGCGAAATGTCGAGATCCAGACCCGAATTTGCCCGCCGACCGGATCGAAAGCGTGCTTGAACACATTTTCCACCAAAGGCTGCAGCACCATACGAGGAACGGCGAGCGCCGCCGTATCCGGCGCCATGCTGATCTCGTAGGCCAGCTTGTCGCCAAACCGCCGCTTCTGAAGTTCCAGATAAGCCTGCGTATGCTCGATTTCCTGTGAAAGTTGAACGATACTTTCGGACGTATTCATCGAATAACGCATCATTTTGCCGAGCAGCATGACCAGGTGATAGACATCCCGTGCTCCGCTTTGCAGGGCGGCCGTGCCGATCGACTGCAGCGCGTTGTAAATGAAGTGCGGCTGCACCTGCGCCTGCAGCGCTTTTAGCTGATTCGTCTTGCTGGCCAGCTCCAGCCGGTATTCCCGCAGCACGAGGTTGTTGATCGTCTCCATCATCAGCCGAAAGCGGCGGGCCAGAATGCCGATTTCATCCTCGCGGGTCAGCCGGATGTCGGTATCGAGCTCGCCCGATTGGATCCGGTTCACGTATCCGGTCAGCTTTTTGAGCGGGGACGTGATCCAGAAAGAGACGAAGATAGCGGCGGCCGCGGCGACGATCAGCGAGCATCCGAGCACGAACGTATTGACGGCCGTTACTTGCCGGGTGCCCGCTTGCAGCAGCTTGTCCGGTATCCGCTTGATGAGCGTCCAGTTCATGCCGTTGTCCGTCAGCCGCTCGTACACATAGATGCCGGAATGTCCTTCTTCCTTGTAGGATTGATGGCCCCGCGTCTGCCCGCCGGCCAGCGCCTCCCGCACCCATGCCTCGTTCAGCCGTTTGCCGCGCTTGCGTTCATCGGGTCCGTATACGATCGTGCCGTCCTCCGTCAGCAAATACAGTTCCTCCAGACCGGGATCGTACAAATTTCGACAAATGTCGTCGATGACTTCGGTCGTCAAATCGATCGCGAGCGTGCCGATCGGTTTGAATGAAGGCACCTGCACAATTTTTCGATGAATGGTAATGACAGGCTTGGGCGAATAATAAGGCAGTGTCTGCATGCCGTAAAGATGGCTCTGATGCGCCGGATCGATTTTCGTCATCTCCGTTTCCGGTATGGCCGAGCCATAAGGCTCCAACTGATGTGCTTTCTTCAAGTTGCCTTTGACGACAAGGTACCCTTTTTCCGCAGCAGCCGCATGAAGATACACTTGATAAATCTCTTTCATCGAGTTGCCGATCGACAGCAGGCTCCGGTTGACGACCTGTTCGGACAAATAATCGTCGCGTCCCTGCTCCAAAATTTTGTACAAGGTATCGCCGAATTGCGTGTCGTTGTAGGGGAGCAGCGTCGTCCCGTAGGCCATGTCGAAATAGTTGTTCAAGTTCGTTTTGCCCTGGTAGATCAAATTCGAAGCCTGACGAACCGCCTCGTCGGATACGATTCGTTCGGTGCGCGCATTCGTCGCCAGGATGGAAGCGAGCATCGGCAGCCCGATGGCAAGGAGCAAAAAGACGATCAGCTTGGTGCGGATGCTGCGTTTCAGCCAGTTCAGCTTCATGGCGGGTACCCTCCTTTTGACTACAAGTAGTATAGGCAATCATGGGTGGCAGATCAATATGTTCCACCTATCATGTCACCATTGTCGGTGGGCCGGGCCGCGGAACCGCATTATACTCAAAGCAAAAACCGGGAAAGGGGAGATCCTAGAGATGAACAAAAACTTTCTATCGAGGGAATGGGTTCAGCAGATCGTCTTCACCGGCCCGGCGGTGCTGGCTTTCGCCCTTATCGTAGCGCTTCCCTTTTTCATGGGGATGTATTATTCGTTTACGAACTGGAACGGCGTTTCGGACACGGCTTCGTTCGTCGGCTTCGACAACTTCGTGACGGTGTGGCAGGATCAGGGCTTCCGCGATTCGTTCGCGTTTACGGTCCGGTTTACCGTCGTCGCGGTCGTATTGACGAATCTTGTCGGATTTGTGCTGGCGCTCCTGCTGTCCGCGCCGTTGAAATCGCGGAATGTGCTGAGGACGCTGTTCTTTATGCCGAACGTGATCGGCGGCCTGCTGCTCGGCTTTATCTGGCAGTTCATCTTCGTCCGCGGCTTCGCCTCGATCGGGAAGGCGACGGGCCTGTCCTTCTTTCAACTGCCCTGGCTCGGGGACGAGCCTACCGCATTTTGGGCCGTCGTCATCGTCAGCGTATGGCATGGCGCAGGCTATCTTATGGTCATCTATATCGCTTCGCTGATCAACGTGCCGAAAGATCTGAACGAAGCGGCCGCCATTGACGGCGCGACCGCCTGGCAGCGGCTTCGGCATATTACGGTGCCGCTCATTATGCCGGCCGTTACGATTTCGCTGTTTTTGGCGCTGTCGTGGTCGTTCAAAACGTTCGACGTCATCTTGTCGCTGACGAAAGGCGGGCCGTACAACTCGACGCAGTCGGTTGCGCTGAATATTTATCTGGAGGCGTTCCAGAATAACCGCTACGGGCTCGGAACGGCCAAAGCATTCATTTTCTTCATCGTTGTAGCGTTGATTTCGACCTTACAGGTATGGCTGACGAAACGCCGGGAGGTGCAGGCTTAATGACGAATCGTTACAACTGGCGGACGCTGCTGCTGGAACTGATCGCCATTCTGGCCATGCTGCTGTTTATGGTGCCGTTCTATTTCCTGGGTAGCAATTCGCTCAAGACGTTCGGCGAAATTTTGCTGGACGCCGCCGCGCTGCCGAAATCGCTCAATTTCAGCAACTACGAGCGGGCCTGGGACATTATGAAATTCCCGCAGGCGTTCTGGAATTCGCTGCTCATTACGGTCACGAGCGTCGCCGGACTGGTCGTCATCAGCGCGATGGCGGCGTACAAAATGGTGCGGCGTCCGAACAAGCTGAACAATACGCTGTTTCTCCTGTTCGTCGCGGCGATGGTCATTCCGTTCCAGTCGATCATGATTCCGCTTATGAAGGTGGCCGGCTGGTTCGGCCTGACGAACAGCATGTGGGGATTGTGGCTTTGCTATATGGGCTTCGGTTCATCGCTGACGATTTTTCTGTTTCACGGCTTCGTGAAATCGATTCCGGTCGAGATCGAAGAATCGGCGGTCGTGGACGGCTGCTCGCCGTACGGCGTATTTTGGCGCATCGTCTTCCCGCTGCTCAAACCGATGACGGCCACCGTGCTGCTGCTGAACAGCCTGTGGATCTGGAACGACTTCCTGCTGCCGAACCTGATCATCGGCGGCGAGCGGACGCTCAGGACGATTCCGCTTTCGACCTACTCGTTCTTCGGCCAGTATACGAAGCAGTGGGATCTCGCGCTGGCGGCGCTCGTGATGGGTATCATTCCGATCATTATTTTCTTCCTGTCGCTGCAGAAGTATATTATAGAAGGCATTACGGCAGGATCGGTCAAAGGCTAACATCCTCCACCTTTTTGTTCAACATTCTCGGTGTTGGCGGTTTCAGGCGCGGACTATACTGAATATGGAATTGCGAAAGCGAAAAAAGGAGGGTTCTTCAGATGAAAAAGAGAGCGATGCTGGTGTTCCTCATCGTTGCCCTGACGGCCGTTTTGGCGGCTTGCGGCTCGAAGAACGACGAGGGAAGCGGAGCGGCGAACGACAATCAGGAAGGCAAGCCGGTTACGATTAAGATTTTCCAGTTTAAAGTCGAAATTGCCGAAGCGCTCGAGCGCTTGAAGGAAGAATACGAGAAGGAAAATCCGAACGTCAAGCTGGAAATCGAAACGGTCGGAGGCGGCGCGGATTACGGGGCTGCACTCAAGGCCAAATTCGCTGCCGGAGAGAAGCCCGATATTTTCAACAACGGCGGGTATCAGGAGCTGAATACGTGGATCGAGCATCTGGAAGATCTGTCGGATCAGCCGTGGGTAGCGGACACGCTTGACGTGGCGAAGGAGCCGATGACCAAGGACGGCAAAATCTACGGCATGCCGCTCGGCCTCGAAGGATACGGCCTGATCTACAATAAGGACTTGTTCGCTCAGGCCGGCATTACGGAGCTGCCGAAGACGATCAGCGAGCTCGAAGAAGCGGCGAAGAAGCTGAAGGCGGCAGGCATTACGCCGTTCGCCAACGGCTTCGGCGAATGGTGGGTGCTCGGCAACCATAACTTCAATATCGCCATCGCCAACCAGGACGACCCGCGTGGTTATGTCGAGTCGCTGAACGCGGGCACAGGCAAAATCGCCGGCAATCCGGTATTCGAGCAATGGGCGGATCTGCTGGATTTGATGCTGAAGTATAGCAACGAAAACCCGCTGACGACCGACTATAACACGCAAGTTACGCTGTTTGCCAGCGGGCAGGCGGCGATGATGCAGCAGGGCAACTGGACGCAGGTGCAGGTTGACAGCATCAATCCGGATTTGAATATCGGCGTGCTGCCGATGCCGATTAGCGACAACGCGGAGCAATCGGACAAGCTGCCTGTCGGCGTGCCGAACAACTGGGTTGTAAACAAAAATTCGCCGGTGAAGGAAGAGGCAAAGGCGTTCCTGAACTGGATGGTGACATCCGATATCGGCAAGAAGTACATGCTTGAGGAATTCAAGTTCATCCCGGCGTTCAAATCGATCGAAGTGACGGATCCGACCATACTCGGCGATATGGCGAACGAAATTATCGCGTACAGCAAAGACAACAAGACACTCGGCTGGTACTGGTTCCTGTACCCGGAAGGCTTGCCGCAGGAGCTCGGTTCGACGATGCAGGCCTACATCGCGGGCAAGCTGGACCGCAGCGGCATGTTCAAAGCTTTCGAGACCAGCTGGAACAATTTGCGGCAAAAGTAAGACGGCGGGTTCGCTCCCGCGATAGGCAGGGTGAAGCGGCGCATCCGGTCCCGTAACCGGACGCGCCGCTTTTTTATATGCTCCGCTTCGGGCTGTTCTGTGCCGGCCCGGAAAGAGCGGGGGGCGACCGGCCGCGTTCGGGCGGCTCCCTTTGCGAACGTGCCTTGCAGTTGCCTGCCGGAAGCGATAAGCGTAATATGTAATTATGCATAGAGTCGCTAAGGAGGATCACCATGAACTATCAGTTTGCGGGCCGCATGCAGCAATTGAAATCGTCGGCTGTAAGAGATATTTTGAAGCTGACGCAAGGCCGGGAAATTATTTCATTCGCAGGGGGGCTGCCGGCGGAAGAGCTGTTTCCGCTGGAAGCGGTTCGCGAGGCTGCGGACAGAGTATTCGCTTCGGGCCGCCAATCGCTGCAGTACGGGTTGACGGAAGGCTTCACGCCGCTGAGGGAGCAGCTGTGCGACCGGATGGCGGCCAAGGGAATGCAGGTGCACCCGGATCAGATGATTTTGACGACGGGCTCGCAGCAGGCGATCGATCTGGTCGTCAAAGTGCTGACCGATCCCGGCGATACGGTTCTCGTCGAGACGCCGACCTATCTCGCCGCTTTGCAGGTGTTTCAACTGTACGGATTGCAAGTCGAGGCGGTGGAATGCGACGAGCAAGGCATGATTCTCGAAGATGCCGAACGGCTGATACGGGAACGTCGCCCGCGGCTTATCTATGCCGTTCCGACGTTCGGCAATCCAACGGGACGGGTATGGAGTGAAGAGCGGCGCCGCGGCATACTGGAGCTGTGCATCCGGTACGGCGTTCCGTTTCTCGAGGACGATCCTTACGGCGACATCAAATTCGACGAATCGGCACATTATCCGACGCTGTTCTCCATGCAGCAACATTCGGAGGGCGGGCCGGTCATCTATACCGGCACGTTCTCGAAGACGGTGGCGCCGGCGCTGCGCACCGGCTGGGCGATCGCCGACAGCCGCATCATCCGCATGATGGCCAAGGCGAAGCAAGCGGCCGATCTCCATTCCAGCACGCTCGATCAGCAGACGCTCGATCAATTGCTGCGGCACTTCCCGCTCGACCGGCATATACGCGCCATCGCCCGCATATACGGCGAACGCATGCGCGAAATGAGCGCGCTGATCAAGCGTCAAGGCTGGAAGGATGTGCGCTTTAGCGAGCCGAAAGGCGGCATGTTCCTGTGGCTGGAGCTGCCGGAAGGTCTGGACAGCGAGGCGCTGCTGCGCTGCTCGGTCGGCAAGGGCGTCGCCTTCGTGCCCGGCGCTTCGTTCTACGCCTCCGAGCCGAAGCGGAACACGGCCCGCCTTAATTATACGCATAGCACGGGCGAACGCCTTGCCGCCGGCATCGAACGGTTCGCCGAGGCGCTTGCCGAATTTACCGCCCGCTGCTAGCGGCGGCGATCATCGCGCCTATACGGAAGGGGCTGTTCCCTGCGTCATGAGCGTCCGTACGTCATGAGCGTGACCGGAAACAAGCCCCTTTTTCGGCATTGCTGCGTTCGGCGCTCCGCCCGATCGTCCCGGATTTAACGGATTTCCCGTCCGGAAAAATCGGCGTACAGCCGCCCGTCCCGCACGAACACCGGAGCGCAGGCCAGCTTCTCGCCGTCCACATTGGTGCACTCGCCCGTTTGCATATCGAACGTCCAGAAATGCATCGGGCAGACGAACTCGGTGCCGTAAACGCGCACCTCGCCGCCGGCGTGCGGGCAAATGGCGGAGATGAGGCGGTACGGCTCTGCGGAGCTTTCGGCGTTTTTCACGATAAAATAAGGCTCGTTGTCCACTTCCACCGGCGCGGGAAAAGCTTCAAAGTCGGCTTCGGCGCCGAGATCACGGGCGGCTTCGGCGGGTTTGTCGTTCATCGGACGATTCCTCCTTCGTTTTTGTGGCCAGCCATTCGGACAATACGTCGGCATACTCCTTCAGAGCGGCTTCGCCGGCGGGGCGCAGCCTGTAGAGACCGCGTCCGATCCGCTCGAACCAGCCGTAATAATTGTTGCGAAGCATGGGTCCCGTCTTCGGATAATCGATATGCGCCGCAACCTGGCTTGGCGACAGCGGTCCGTACGCCGCCAGCGCCCAGGCGCAACGGAGCGCCCGTTCCCGGTAGACGGTGACGAGCTTGCGTTTCGCGCTGCCGCCGACATTGTAATCGCCGCTTCGCTCGCGAAATTCATTCAGCAGCCGGGCTTTGCGGGCAGGGCGCGCGCCACGCAAGGGGGGTTCGCCAGGCTCGCAAAGCATCTCGACGCGAGGCGGCTTCGTCTTGAACATGGTCACCGTCATCAGGCCGAGACCGAGCATTCGGCATAACTCGGCCAAATCGCCGAACCGCTGATTGTGAGCCCCGCTTTTCTTGCGGTTCCGTTCGACGGCCAGCACGACGCGGTCGCTGATTCGCAACCGCTCGATGCCTTGCAGCAGCAACGCGAGATTGAACGTTTTTTTCATTTCCACGATAACGGTTTCGTCAACGGTTTCGTCTTCGGACGGCCGGACCGCTACAAGATCGCAATGGAGCACCTCGCTTCGAACGACGTAGCCGCGTTGTTCGTAATACGCTTTGATCGGTTCGTAGAGCTCCGCTTCCTGCTTGACGGCCACTTGCATTCCCCTTTCCACGATGTCCGGATCCCGTTTGTCTCCTGTCCCATTATACCAAAGGAGCGCTCAGCCGTGCTCCCATATTTCGGCAGCGCGTCGTTTTTTGAAGGATATGCGCATAAATTTTAGAGCAACTTCCCGTCCCGCCACGCATACTTATGTAATACTTCCAAAAAATCGTCAACTCGTCAGCGGGCTTGCTACAATCCCAAGGCGGTGAAAAATAAAGCAACTTCGGGTACGATGGGAGGAGCATGGTATGGATATTTTCAAACGGATATCGGCTTACAAGGCCGAATATGAAAAATTGGCGTGGAGCGGGACGTTTAAAGAGTATATTGAAAAGCTGCGCAGTGACCCTTCGCCGGCCATGACGGCTCACGCGCGAGTATATGAGATGATCGCCTCTTACGGAATCGAAGAAGTGAACGGACAGAAGCGGTACAAATTTTTCGAGCAGGAAATTTTCGGATTGGACCGGGCGATCGAAAAGCTGGTGGAAGAATATTTTCATTCGGCCGCCCGCCGTCTCGATGTGCGGAAGCGGATCCTGCTGCTGATGGGACCGGTTAGCGGGGGGAAATCGACGATTGTGACGATGCTCAAAAAAGGGCTCGAGCGCTTCTCTCGCACTGACCGCGGAGCCGTATACGCCATTAAAGGCTGCCCGATGCACGAGGAGCCGCTGCATCTGATCCCTCATGAGCTGCGTCCCGAAGTGGAGCGCGAGCTCGGCGTACGCATCGAGGGCAATTTGTGCCCGTCGTGCCAGATGCGGCTCAGGACCGAATACGACGGCAATATCGAACAGGTGATGGTGGAGCGGGTGCTCATCTCCGAAGACAACCGCGTCGGCATCGGGACGTTCAGCCCTTCCGACCCGAAATCGCAGGATATCGCCGATCTGACCGGCAGCATCGACTTTTCGACCATTACCGAATACGGGTCGGAGTCCGATCCCCGCGCCTACCGGTTTGACGGCGAGCTGAACAAGGCCAACCGCGGCTTGATGGAATTCCAGGAAATGCTCAAGTGCGACGAAAAGTTTCTGTGGAACCTGCTGTCGCTGACGCAGGAGGGCAATTTCAAGGCCGGCAGGTTCGCCCTGATCTCGGCGGATGAGCTCATTGTGGCGCATACGAACGAGTCGGAGTACAAATCGTTCATAGCCAATAAGAAGAACGAAGCGCTGCAGTCGCGGATGATCGTCATGCCGATTCCGTATAACCTGAAAGTGACGGAAGAAGAGAAAATTTACGCCAAGCTGATCGGCCAGAGCGACATGAAGCATATTCATATCTCTCCCCATGCGCTGCGAGCCGCCGCGATTTTCTCCATTCTGACCCGGCTCAAGGAAACGAAGAAGCAGGGGATGGATCTGGTCAAAAAAATGCGGATGTACGACGGCGAGGAAGTCGAGGGCTACAAGGAAGCCGATCTCAAGGAGATGCAAAACGAATATACCGAGGAAGGGATGTCCGGCGTCGATCCGCGCTACGTCATCAACCGGATTTCGAGTGCTCTGATCAGGCAGGACCTGCAGTGCATCAATGCGCTTGACGTGCTGCGGGCGCTGAAGGACGGCCTGGACCAGCATCCGTCGATTACGAAGGAGGAGCGGGAGAAATATTTGAATTTCATCTCGATCGCCCGCAAGGAATACGACACCCTGGCCAAGAAGGAAGTGCAGAAGGCGTTCGTCTATTCGTTCGAGGAGTCCGCACGCACGCTGTTCGACAACTACCTGGACAATGTCGAAGCCTATTGCAACTGGATGAAAATCAAGGACCCGCTGACCGGGGAGGAGCTTGATCCGGACGAAAGACTGATGCGTTCCATCGAGGAGCAAATCGGCATTTCCGAAAATGCGAAAAAAGCGTTCCGCGAAGAAATATTGATCCGCATCTCCTCTTATGCGCGCAAAGGGAGGAAATTCGACTATTCCAGTCATGACCGGCTGCGCGAGGCGATCGAGAAGAAGCTGTTCACGGATTTGAAGGATATTGTCAAAATTACGACGTCGACGAAGACGCCGGACGAAATGCAGCTCAAGCGAATCAACGAAGTGACGTCGCGGCTGATCGACGAGCACGGTTATTGCCCGGTATGCGCGAATGAACTGCTGCGTTACGTGGGAAGCTTGCTGAACCGGTAAATCTGCGCCGACCTTTCGAGATAGATCTTTTGTAAATATCGCCATACGTTGATGAACGCCGTCCAGGCGTTTTTTCTTTTATGGAGGGGGTTGTCGGGACGGCCCGCCGCGCTTTGCCGTCTTGCGGCCGGCGGACATTTGCAGGACAATAATCTTAGGTCTGAGGTCAGAGAAAAAAACGCAAATCTTAATCTGATTCTAGTATTTCTGCAACGTTTGCATTATAATGGTATTAACAAGATATGGTGTTTATCCGAAGGAACTGAATCCATTATGAATGTCGTACTATTCGTTATTTTCTCCTCACTCGAATACTTATCAGTCTTCTTCTTTCTTTTTGCTTTATTCCGCTTTGAAATCAAAGAACAAATACTTAACTCGATCATTTGTTCAGTTATTATGTCATTTGTTTCTCACATGTTTATGTTGGAGCATTTAAGCAGCATCTCTTCCATCGTTCAATTCTTTATTTTAATTTTCTTTTTGCGTCTTCTTTTAAGGACAAGCTGGTTTTATTCCAGCATGATGTTGTTGATCGGTTATATCGTATTCGCATTGAATCAAACTGCGATGCTCGCACTTCTAAAACATTACAATGTTTTTAAAGACGATGTTGTTCCTTATACTAACCAAGCGTTTTTGCTTCAAGGGCTGTCTTGTCTATTGTTATTTCTATATACAGGCTTTATTCGATTTAACAAAGGCGGGTTCAGTTTCATTGAACATGACGGAAGAATAAAAAGAAATTTTATTAACAGAAGTAATGTTACTTTTTTTGTGGTCATGATTATTTCCATTATTATTACATTTATTTCGAACTACTGGATTGGCAGCGAAGCTAATCCGCCGCTTGTCTTGATTTCGTTTATGCTTTTGTTACCATTGTTGTTTCTGATTTATCTTTCTGTTAAGAAGGAGACAGCCGATGATTGAAGCAATGGCAGAACGAATCGCGGTCATGATCAAACGAAGTGCGCCGGATCATACCGCAAGTATTGCTGTAATGCGGTTCTCTTTGATTGCGATTCTAAATACGTTTTTTGCCCTTGTACTCGCATTTTCAATCGGATTGGCAACGGGGAGTTTTTGGGAGACCGTAATGGCTTCAATTGCCTTTATTATTCTGCGTTTTTTTTCCGGAGGAATTCATCTTCGTACGTCTACAGCATGTACAATCGCTTCGGTAGCGATGCTTTCGATTATTCCTCATTTACCGTATACCGATGAAAGTATATTTTGGTTGAACGTTATCAGTGTCGGATTGTTAATTGTTTTTGCGCCTTCCAACATAAAAGGATATGCACGTATTCCGGAAAGGTACTTCCCGCTCCTTAAGCTGATATCCGTCTTAATTGCTTCTAGTAATTTCTTTTTTAATCATCCCATACTCGGTTATAGTTTTTTCTTCCAATCCCTTCTCACAATTAGTATTATAAAAAGGAGGTGAAAAAAGTGAAAAAGAAACTGGCTATTGGAGCTTCAAAGTTGCTGGCTTTGGTTGCTGTTCTTTTTGTAAGCACGGCTTCCCTTTGGATTATGCACAGACCAGAAATCCCTGAAGAATTGCAAAAATAATCGGATGACCTTAGTGTTTTGGTTTTCCGGTTGGAGGTGACGCAGCATGAAAGTCCCATTGCTCAGTGACACAGGCCAACCGAGTATTATCGACATAAACGAAGTTCTTATTATCAAGACGACATCCAATGGTCCTGAGTTCCATACGAAAGAAGGAGTTTATTATTTCCCCTCGACTGCAAAAGAATTGATGGAGCTGTTTGCCGATTACGGCTTCGATAAACTGGACCGCTGCAATCTGGTCAACATGAATTTGGCCCAAGCCTATGACGAAAAGCAGCGGAAGGTTTATTTTGAAAACCCATGGGACAAGCATAGCCAATATGCCAGCGTCTCGGAAGCGAACCAGAAGAAGGTTCAGCACCTTATTCGCGAATCCGAAGACACGAAGGTTGCCTACAAAGGTCTTTCCTCCAGGTTCCGTATCGGAAAGAGCTCTACATAAGCCGCCTGATGGCGGCTTTTTTTCTGCAGGGACTTACTCGCCCGCGCTACCCCGGTCTCACAGCCCATTAATGTTCCTCCTGCCGGTCCGAATGCGAATACATTTTTTGGCCGATTTCACTCAAAAAGAGCTTTGTTTCCTTCTTGACAGTATTCGCCAACCTGATGCAGAATAGGATTCAGTTCTTACGGAAACGGAGTCTATCGAATGCTTGCGAATTGGAGAAAAATATTACTGCTTGCGATCCCGTCTTTCGTGTCGTTCGCTACGGCTACCGTAACGGGGACGATCAATCTCATTATGATCGGCGATCTCGGCTATCTCGTCATCGCCGTCGTCGGTGTCGTCAACATTATTATGTATAACGCTTTCGCGCTATTTTCGGGCATCGGCCATACGGTCAATTATTTGGTCGCCCAAAATTACGGTGCGGGCGATATGCGCAAAGGGATCGAACGAACTTATCTCGCGTTTTACCTTTGTTTCGCTTTTGCGTTTCTTTTGATCGTGTTCGGATTGACGCTTTCCGACGAGGTGCTGCGTCTGACAGGGGGTTCCGAGGAACTGGTCAGCACGGGTACTCTGTATTTGCAGCTGCGTTTCTACGCCATGTCGTTCGGCATTATCAATTTCGTATTTCACGGTTTCCTGCGGGGAATCGGTTCGACTACGCTTTCGATGATCATTTCGCTCATCGGCAACGGGCTCATGATCTTTTTTACTTATGCGCTTACATTCGGCGCGTTCGGCTTTCCCGAGCTCGGCCTGATGGGCACCGGTCTGGCCGTTATGATCGGCGAAGCGGTGCAGACGCTGATCAGCGCATACGTCTTTTTCTTCGTCCTGAACAAACGTTTCCCGACAAGGATGCGCGCGAAGCCGGATTGGGCCGAGATGAAGCTGATAACCAAGGAAAGCGGAAAGCTCGGTCTGCAGGAATTTCAAATGAGTCTGACGATGTTCATCTTCACCGTCTTCGTCGCGAGACTCGGCAACCAGGCGCTCGCCGCGAACGAAATCGCGCTCAATGTCATGTCTTTCGGCTTTATGCCCGCTTTTGCCTTCGGGGCGACGGCAACGATACTGGTCGGCCAATACGTCGGCGAAGGACAGCCGCTTAAAGGGCGCCGTGCCGGTACGGACACGGCCATTTTGGGGACGGTCTTTCTGCTCGTACTCGGGACGGTGGAGATGATTTGGGCCGAGCCGATCGCCAGGCTGTACGCCAAGGAGCGCGAAGTATACGAGCTGGCGGCGTATTTGATTCAACTGTCGGCCTATCTGCAAATTTTCGACGGATTTCTGAATTTCTATGCCGGGGGACTGCGCGGCATCGGCGATTCAACCTATTTGATGCGGTTCTCCTTTGTCGTCAGCTGGTTTTTATTCGTGCCGCTGGCCTACTTGCTCATTTTCGTGCTGGATATGGGCAGCGTCGGCGCGTGGCTTTCGCTATATACGTATCTGACCGTATTCGGCATCGGTCTGGCGATCCGCTTCTACCGGACCGATTGGCTGAACGTCCGGCTGAAGGAAGCATCCCATTCCTGATGCCCCGCAGCAACCGTCCCGTACCGCCGTACGGGGAAGCACCGGTCCGTTTCGGGACTTCGGATTCATGTTTTAGGAATAATTTACTTTCAATTTCTCCGAATGAAGCCGATATACAAAATAGACAGATATGTGAAAGGACCGATGACATGATCAATGTTTCCGCACAACGCAAAGTCCAGATCGAGTATACCGGCATAACGGAAGAGGATTTGCGTCTTCTTGCCGCAAGCCGTCCGATATTCGAACAGCTTGCAGACGTCGTAGTGGACCGTCTGTACGCGCATATTCAGAAGCAGCCGTATTTGATGTCTATCATTGAACGCTTCAGTACGATCGAGCGATTGAAAGAGACGCAAAAAGAATACTGGTTGTCGATCACCTCGGGCGTCATTGATGACGCATTCATCGAAAACCGGATCCGCGTCGGCCTGATTCACTCCCGAATCGGGTTGACGACGGACTGGTACTTGGGTACATACATGATTTATCTGGATATTGCCACGCCGGCACTGGAGACCGCTTCCCCCGACCGGTGGCGCGCGATCGTGCATGCGCTCAGCAAAATGTTCAATTTCGATTCGCAGCTGGTGCTGGAAGCTTATCTGCAGCAGGAGCAGCAGCAGCTGAAGGAGCTGGCCGATACGCGCAAACAGCTGCTCGGAACCATTACCCAAACGGTGCAGGAGTTGGCGGGGATGGTGGTCGAGCTTGACGAGGGCGCCCAGACGATCGCGGAGACGGCTGTGTCGACATCGCAGGCGCAGGACAAGACGAATCAACTCTTGAGCGATCTGCGGGAAAATATCGAAGGCATTACCGAGATGGGCGAGCTGATCCGGGACATCTCCGACCAAACGCATCTGCTCGGCTTGAATGCCGCCATCGAAGCGGCGCGGGCCGGAGAGCAGGGGCGGGGCTTCGAGGTCGTGGCCAACGAAGTGCGCAAGCTGGCGGGATCGTCGCGGGAAGCGCTGGAGCGCATCGAATCGCGGCTGGCCGAGATCGAGGCGAAAATCGCGGAAGTTCGCAAGGAATCAGAGGCTACGACGGAAATGGCCGACAGGCAAGCGGCAAGGTCGCAGGAGCTGGCCGCCTATGTGCAAATGATCGAGAAAATAACGAAAGAATTGCAGAAGTGGATTGACTTGACGTCCGATCAGGAATAATCGGAAAGGCCCGGCAACGCGCATGCGCTGCCGGGCCTGAATTCTTTACAATATCGGTTTGTTTTTCAGCCTGTATTCGCTGTCGAATTTTTGAAGCAGCTCGTTCGCTCGGTCTTTGTCCTTCGGGTGCACTTGCAGATGGATGATGCCGCCGGCGGACATGCGGTTGCCGCTTGCGATTCCGGCTTGCGGTACTGCCGTATCGCTCGTTTTGAGACGGTTCCGGACGCCTTTGTCAACGAGATAGGCGCTGCGCGTTTGCAGTTCATCCGCATTGTCCGTTCTCGCGGTCCGGATCGTTCGCCACTTGCCGCCGGACAAGACGGCAGCCAGCACGATCAGAGCGGCGATACCGAGCGCGATAAACAGAGTTTCCATCCTCCTCACCTCGATTCCGGGGATGCCCCCTGTGGTACTTTTTACATACCCGGAATACGCAGGATTGAAACAGGAGCCCGGCCTTTACAAAAATTTTCGGCTCGTCTTCTTGCCGTCCATGCTGAATACGATGCGTTTGTCTTCGACGACCGTCTCCAGATGGACCGTTTTGCCCCATAGCTGCACGATATAAGGGAGCGTCCGCTCCACATATTTCAAATCCAGCTCGACGCCTTCGTACAGATGCTTCAAGTACAGCTCGCCGTTCCGATTGAAATCGCCGTCCTGGACGACGATGCTCGGGAAGCCGCCGTTGACGCGTGAGAATACGAGCTGGTCGCGGATATTTTCCCATGTCTTGTCGGTAATTTTCCATTCCGGACCTTTCTTCTCAAACACATACAGGTCGAGGTCTTTCACCAGATCCTTCGTCAAATAGTTGCGGATGAACGAAATGTCCGATTCGTATTCGCGCACTTCGAAAATTTTTTCCCGTCCCCGTCCCGGCTCGCGGCCCAGCCGTTCCCGTTCCTCTTTCGTCGGATTATCCCATCGCCGCTCGATGTCCTCGAAAATTTTCAGCCCGAGATAATACGGATTCAGCGTATGGCGGGAAGGCTGAACAACGGCGGAATTCAGCTTGGCGAACTCGATCGTTTCCTCGCTTGTCAGGTCCAGCTCGCGGATGATGCGCTGGTGCCAGTAGGAAGCCCAGCCTTCGTTCATGATCTTCGTCTCGATTTGCGGCCAGAAATAAAGCATCTCGTCGCGCAGCATCGACATGACATCGCGCTGCCAGTCCTCCAGTACGGTCGAATATTCCTCGATAAACCAGAGCATATCTTTTTCCGGCTTGGGCGGGAAAAGGTCGGTTTCCTTCTTCTCTTCCTCCCGGTCGCGTTCATCGTCGTCGAGCGACCACAGATCTTCGTATTCGCTCCGGAAGGCTGTCTGGACCGACCGCTTCTTCTCCTTCTTCAGCAGACTGATATACCGTTGTTTGTCCAACTGGTACGGCTTGATGATGGTCGGATCGACATGCTCCTGAATCGCCAGCACGGCGTCGATGAATCGCTCCACCTTCTCCGCGCCGTGTTCGGTCTCGTATTGCTGAATGCGTTCGGCCGTTGCCGACATGCTTTCGACCATGAACCGGTTGGTCGCGGCGAAGCGGGCGTTGTTTTTGAAAAAATCGCAATGCGCGAGCACATGGGCGACGATCAGTTTGTTCTGAATGAGCGAATTGCCTTCCAGCAGGAAGGCGTAGCACGGGTTGGAATTGATGACGAGCTCGTAAATTTTGCTCAGGCCGAAATCGTACTGCATTTTCATTTTATGGAACGTCTTGCCGAAGCTCCAGTGGCTGAAGCGCGTCGGCATGCCGTAAGCGCCGAATGTATAAATAATGTCCGCGGGACATATTTCATAGCGCATCGGGTAAAAATCGAGTCCGAATCCTTGTGCGATTTCCGTAATTTCGTCGATTGCGCGCTCCAGTTCGCGGATCTCCTCCTGATTCATCCGTCATCCCTCCGTACGGAAATTGCGTTTACCCCATTAGTATGAAAGACAGCGGCAGCCGATGCGGCGGCAGAGGCCCGTATTACACATCCCCGTACTTGTTGCGGTACTTGGCGAGCGCCAGCAGCGGCCAGCTATACCTGTCGCTATGGTAACGGAGATACAGACTGCCGGGAAGGCCGCCGCCTGTCGGATACGATGCCCGCCAGTCGTTCTCGTGCAGCAGCCGGATCAGGCACTCGATGCCCGCATCGATCTCCGGAATCGGCCGATCGTACGCCTCGATGAGCGCCTCCAGCGCCCATGCCGTTTGCGTCGGTGTCGATGCCCGCAGCGCGACGTGCCGGCCCGCTTCGTCGCTGGCGCACGATTCGCCCCAGCCGCCGTCGCCGCTGCGGACGTCCAGCAGCCAGCGAAGCGCCAGCTGCACCGCCTGATGATCGGCCGGCACGCCGGCCGCCAGCAGCGCTTGAATGACGGCGGCTGTGCCGTGGACGAAGCAGATGCCCCAGCGGCCTTTCCAGCTGCCGTCCGGCTTCTGCATGCCGAGCAGCCAATCGACGGCGCGCTGTACGGCTTCCCGGTTGCCGGTCAGGCCGGGCGTCCGGCACAGGAAGACGACGACGCGCGCCGTAAGATCGGGCTCGGAAGGATCGAGCACGATCGATTTGGAGCCTTCGAACGGAATCGCCGATGCGATCAGCGGATGATCGACGCCCCGCTCGAAGGCCGGCCAGCCGCCGTCGTCGTTCTGCATCGTGATCAGCCAGCGGAGTCCGTCTTGCCAACGGGCGCGCTGGGCCAGGTCCCGATTCGCCGAGGCTCGCACCGCTCGCAATGCGGCGGCCGTGTCGTCGGTGTCCGGGTAGAGCGTATTGACGTCGGAGAAGCCGAAGCCCCCCGGCTTCACGCCGGGATTGCGCAGCTTCCAGTCGCCGTAGGACGACTGCTGCCGTTCCAGGATATAGCCGGCTGCGCGTTCCAGCGCGGGGCGCGCTTCCGGCAGGCGGGCTTCCTGCAGCGCCACGGCGAGCTGCGCCGTATCCCACAGCGTCGACGTGGCCAGCTGCAGATGGGCTTCGCCAGCCGGCTCGTCGTGCCAGACGACCGACTTGACGCCGGCCAGCGCCCGTTTCATCACTTCCGATTCCCGGTCGTAGCCCTTGGCTTCCAGGGCGAACATCATCAAGATGGTGGCCGTCGGGAAGGTAAGCAGCGTGCCGTCCGGTTCGATCCGCTCCAGAAGGAACGTCTCGGCTTTGCGCATGGACGCGCCCTGCAGCGGGGAAGCGGGGAGCGGAAGATGACTGAGCAGCTTCATGAGCCGGGCGAGCCAGCCGCCGTCGTGCTCGAATTTGCGGCTGCCGCCGAGAAACAGAGAGGAAAGGTCGGGGAGATCGGACGAGCCGGCCGCATACTGCCGGGAAGCCATCATCATGATCGGTACGAGATGGACTCTGGCGTGTCCGGACAGATCGAACAGATTGGCCGGGAACCAGACAGGGGCGAGCAGAAACTCGATGGGAAGGCGAAGCGATCCGGGCCATTCCGCCTGACCGGTTGCGGCCAGCAGCACCTGGGTCAGCATCGACCGTACCTGTCCGAGGCCGCCTTTGCCGATAATAAACGCTCTGGCGCGGGCGAGCCGCTCTTCCCGTTCATGGTGCAGCCCGGACAAGAGCAGCGCGTAGTAGCCTTCGACCGTCGCCTCCAAATTGCCGACCGGCTCGTCGGGATATCGTTTCCAGGAGCCGTCGGCTTCCTGGCGGGCGGCAATCCGGGCGGCCAGCGCCCGCATGAGCTGCGGTTCCTCCCACTTCTGGGCGCGCAGCAGCGCGATGAGGAAAGCGTCGCCCGATATGCCGCTATCCAGGCAGAATCGCCAAGAGCCGTCATCGGCCTGGAGAGCGATCAGCTCGCCGGCAAGCCGGCCGATCTCCTGCCGCATGTTCCGCAGCGTCATGCATCTCCCGCCTTTCGCACACGTCGTTTTTAGGTTATATATATGCGGGCGGAACGCCGGTTAGATGATCTTTTCCACGCTTCCTGCGCGATCGCCAAAAGGGAACGGCCCCGGCTGCTGCGGCTGCCGGCTGTCGCTCGCGTTCGGGCGTTCGGTTCAAACCGCGCCTTCCGGCTGCTTCTTGAAAAATGTTTTCAACGCGGCGTACACTTCGTTTTTTTCGCGAATGACATAATACAGGAACCGGGGCAGATTGATGTTTTTATACGCCGTCATCAGCGTGCTGTTGCGGTTGTACTGGTTTACTTCGCCATAGCCGAAAATGTTGGCCCGCGTCAGCATCTCCTTGATCAGCCGGACGCACCGTTCGTTGTCGCTGGTCAAATTGTCGCCGTCGGAAAAATGGAACGGATAGATGTTGTAAAGCGACGGCGGATAGCGGCTGTCGATAATTTCGAGCGCTTTGACATAAGCGGAGGAGCAGATCGTGCCGCCGCTTTCGCCGCGCGTAAAAAATTCTTCTTCGGACACTTCTTTGGCCTCGGTATGGTGTGCGATAAACACGATGTCGACTTTCTCATACTGCCGCCTTAAAAATCGGGTCATCCAGAAGAAGAAGCTGCGCGCGCAATATTTTTCGAAAGACCCCATCGATCCCGAAGTGTCCATCATCGCCAGAATGACGGCGTTCGATTGCGGCTTTACAATTTCCTCCCACGTTTTGTAGCGCAGATCGTCGGGCGATATGCCGTGGATGCCGGGCTGTCCGGCCGTTGCGTTGCGGCGCAAATTTTCAAGGATGGTCCGCTTTTTGTCAATGTTGGACATGATCCCTTTCTTGCGGATGTCGTTGAAGCGGATATCGGTAATTTCGATCTGATCTTTGTCTTTTTGCTGCAGATAGGGCAGCTCCAGCTCCTCGAACAGCATGGATTCGAGATCGGCCAGACTGATGTCCGCCTCCACGACGTCTTCGCCCGGCTGATCGCCCGCTCCTTCGCCGGCTCCGCCTTTGCGCGCCGACGGATCGACCCCCAGCACGTCTCCGACCTGGCTGTCCCCGTCGCCCTGTCCGACATGCTTGCTTTTATTGTAGTTATAAATGAAGCGATACTCGTCCAGGCTGCGGATCGGTACTTTGATGATTTGCTTGCCGTCGGACAAAACAATGCTTTCTTCCGATATCAAATCCGGAAGGTTTTGCTTGATCGCTTCGCGCACTTTTTGCTGATGGCGCGCCTGATCCTGATACCCTTTGCGGTGCAGCGACCAATCCTCGCGAGAAACGATGAACGAATGCCGTCTTGCGGACTCAAACTCCATCTGTGATCCACCTCCTCGCCGTATACCTTGCCCTGAATTCGGAGAATGGCAGGCTTGTTAATCAATATATTCAAGTCACTTGCGGTTATGTGAGACAAAATCGCCCCGACGCGGCTGTCTCACAAAAAAAGTTTTGAGACTTTGGAAGGATAATAGAAAAAGGATGTCGAATGAAAGAATAATACCGAGATATCCGATTATTATGCTTTGTTTTTAATGGTTTGCTTTTACGGCAAAGACGCTTGGCAGGCAGCAGGGACGACGTTTCGGAGGCGATTTGATGAAAAAGGTACGTAAGATCGATTATTGAGCGAAATGTTCGGGAATTCGACAAAATGATAACTATTTCGACAAAGTCGTGTTGACTAATGTTCGGGTATTCGGTAGGATGAAGTATAGGATAATAGACAAGGAGAGATTGGATTACAATGAAAAAAATATGGCTCGTATTCATTGCCCTTGCGGTCTTTCTGACGGCATGCGGCGGTGGCAAGGCACAAGAGGAACAGGGGGCTTCCGGCGGGAACGGCTCGGATGCAAATAAAGAGACGAAAATTGCGCTCATTCTGCCGGAAAAAATCGGGGTCAACCCGTTCTTCCAACTGATGGACGAAGGGCTTCGGAAAGCGGGCGAGGAGTTCGGCGTAACGGTCAAAACGATCGAATCGACCGATGCGAACGCGCTGGAGCAAAACCTCCGCTCGGCGGTAGCCGACAAATACGATCTGATCATCACGTCGACGTTCCAGGCGGAAGACGCGCTGAAGAAGCTTGCGGCGGAAAATCCGGATCAGAAATTCGCGATCATCGACACGGTGGTCGATATGCCGAACGTACGCAGCGTCGTATTCCGGGAATATGAAGCGTCGTATCTGATGGGTGCGCTGGCCGGCCTCATTACGAAATCGGGCACAGTCGGCATGGTGGCGGCGGACGACATTCCGCTGCTCAAGAAGTATACCGTACCGTTCGAGGAAGGACTGAAGTCGACGAATCCGGACGCGAAGTTCATCATCAATTACGTCGGCGGCGCCAACGCCTTCAACGATCCGGCGAAAGCGAAGGAGCTGGCGCTGCTGCAGCATTCGCAAGGGGCCGACTTCATCGCCGGCGCGTCGGCGGCCGGAGACTACGGCGTGTTCGAGGCGGCGAAGGAGAAAAACTTCTACACCTCCGGACAGGATATGGACCACACCGGCACCGATCCCGACCATATCATTTTGTCCCAGCTGAAAGGAACGGACGCCGCCGCTTACGAGACGGTCAAAGCTTTCGTCGAAGGCAATTTCGAGACCGGCGTTGCCGTCGATTACGGCTTGAAGGAGAACGGCGTCGGCGTCACGTACGTTACGCATGAATCGGCTACGCCGCTGAATCCGTTTATCGGCCAGGAGAACATCGACAAAGTGAAGGAATTGAAGGATAAAATTGTCTCCGGCGAGTTGACGGTGAATAATCCGCTGAAACAGCAATAATTTGACATGTAACGATTGGTTTGCGCTTGCCCGCTCGCTGCGGACGGACAAGCGGAATGGACAGCGCCGGCCGGCTGCGATGCATCGCAGTCGGTCGGCGCATTCTCCGCTGAAAGGGGAAAAAGCATAGTGATGTTGCTTCAAATGGAACGGATTACGAAAGTATACGGCGATTTGGTCGCCAACCGCGATATCGACTTGAACGTTCGCGCCGGCGAAGTGCACGCGGTCGTAGGCGAGAACGGAGCCGGCAAAACGACGCTGATGCGCATTTTGTACGGGATGGAGAGGCCGACCTCGGGCGTGATCAAGCTGCGGGGGAAAGAGGTGTCGTTCGCCAATCCGTCCGACGCGATTGCGAATGGGATCGGGATGGTGCACCAGCATTTTATGCTGTTTCCGTCCTTTACGGTGGCTGAAAACGTTGTCGCCGGCTCCGAACCGTCCAAGGGCATCCGCTTCGACCGCGCGGCTGCGGCCGAACGGGTGCGGGAGCTCGGCCAAAAGTACGGCATGCCGCTCGATCCGCTGCGCAAGGCGTCGGCCTACTCCGTCGGCATGCAGCAGCGCATCGAAATTTTGAAGGTGCTGTATCAGGGAGCGGATATCATTATATTGGACGAGCCGACAGCGGTGCTGACGCCGCTCGAAGTGAAGGAGCTGCTCCAGGCGATCCGCATGTTGGCGTCGCAAGGCAAAAGCATTGTGCTCATCACGCACAAGCTGCACGAGGTGATGGAGGTGGCCGACCGCATTACGGTGCTCCGCGGCGGGCGTGTGACCGGCACGCTGGAGAAGAAGGATGCGACGATTGCCGGCATCTCCAAGCTGATGGTCGGACGCGAGCTGGCCGATCCGGTGAAGTCGGCTTCCCGGCCGGGCAATTCGGTGCTGACGGTCAGCGGGCTGACGGTAAAGGGCGCCGGCAAGCCGCTTGTGGACGGCGTCAGCTTTGAAGTGAAAGCGGGTGAAATCGTCGGCATCGCGGGCGTATCGGGCAACGGCCAGACCGAGCTGATTCAGGCGATCAGCGGGCTTGGACCGGTTCACGAAGGCGAAATCCGGCTGCTCGGCCGCGATATCGCCGGTCTGCCGCCGGGGGCGGTTCGCGACGCCGGGCTCGCCCATATCCCGGAAGACCGCTATATGTGGGGAGCGGCCAAGGACGCTTCGGTGCGCGAAAATGCGATGATGGGCCATCACCGGCGGCTGCACCGTTCGGGCTGGCTGCGCAAGCGGACGATCGCTTCGCTTGTCGCGGAGTGGATCGGGAAGTACGGCGTCAAGACGTCTTCGCTGGAGGAGAAAGCGCAGCATCTGTCCGGCGGCAATTTGCAGAAGCTGATCGTCGCGCGGGAGATGGCGCAGCAGACGCCGTTTCTCCTTGCCGCCGAGCCGACCCGGGGCGTCGATATCGGCGCCATGGAATTTATTCATGACAAGCTGCTGGAAAAGCGGAACGGCGGCGGAGCCGTTCTGCTCATTTCTTCGGAGCTGTCGGAAATTATGAAGCTGTCGGACCGGATTCTCGTCATGTTCGAAGGACGCATTGTCGGCGAAGTGGACGGACTTACGGCGACGGAAGAACAGATCGGCCGGCTGATGGCCGGGGGAGGGGCATCATGAACGTGTGGAAACAGCGGGCGTCCGCGCTCGTTCAGCCGCTCGCGGCGATCGCGATCGGGCTTGCCGCCTTGGCGGTTGCCGTCGCGCTGGTCGGCGGTTCGGTCGCGGAGGCTTATATCGAGCTGTGGCGGGGCGCATTCGGCAATTTCTACTATTTTACGAACACCCTGACCCGGGCGATTCCGATTTTGCTGATCGCCGTCGGCCTGTCGCTCGCCTTCCGCGCCGGCTTCTTCAACCTCGGCGCGGAAGGACAGATGGTGCTGGGCGGCATCTCCGCCGCGCTTACGGCGCTCTATTTGCCGGCGCCGGGCCCTGTGCGGCTGGTCGCGGCGATTGCCGCCGGCATGGCGGCCGGCGGTTTGTGGGCGGCGTTCGCGGGCTGGTTGAACGCGCGTTTTCGTATCAATCTGCTCATCTCGACGCTGCTGATGAATTATATCGCGACGTATTTCGCCGCTTATCTCGTCACCGTCCCGTTCAAAGACAATACCGGTTCCGCGGCGCTGCCGCAAACGGAGATGATCGATCCGTCCGCCTGGCTGCCGAAGCTGTTCGCGGGATCGAGCCTGCACGCGGGTTTCTGGCTGGCTGTCGCGGCGACCGTTATCGTTTATGTCATCATGAAACATACGGTGTACGGCTACCAATTCAACATGATCGGCAGCAATCCGCTGTTTGCCGCGTACGGCGGCATCCGGCGGGGGCCGATGCTGGTGGCCGGCCTGTTCATCAGCGGCTGCCTGGCCGGACTGGCCGGCGTTTCGGAGGTGCTCGGCATGCAGTACCGTTATTTGGACGGAGCCTTGACGACGCCGGGCTATGCCTGGTCCGGACTGATGGCCGCGCTGATCGCCGGATCGCATCCGATCGGCGCGGCGCTTGCGGCAATTTTGCTGGCTGCCCTGCAGACGGGGGCTATGGGACTGGAACGCAATACCGAGGTACCGCTCGAAGTCGCCAGCGTCATTCAGGCGACCGTCGTGCTGTTCGTCTCGGCCAAGCTCGGAATCGGCTGGCTGAAGCGCCGCAGAAAGGGGAGGACGACCGATGGAGCAGCTGTTTGACCTGTCATTGCTGAATTCGACGATCCGGATGATCGCGCCGATTTTGCTGGCGGCGCTCGGCGGTATGCTGTGCGCGAGGGTCGGCCTGTTCAATGTCGGCCTGGAAGGTTTCGTGCTGCTCGGCGCTTTCTCCGCGGTCGCCGGCAACTACATGTTCGGCAACGTGCTGCTGGCCGTGTTGTTCGCCATCCTCTGCGTCATGCTGTATTCGCTGCTGTTCGGCTATTTGAGCATCCATCTGCAGGCGAACGAAATTGTCGTCGGCATCGCGATGAATATGCTGGCTTTGGGATTGACGACGTTTTTGCTGCGCGCTTTGTTCGGCGTAAAAGGCACCTTTTATGACAAAAATATGGTCGGGCTTCCGAAATGGGACATTCCGCTTCTGCGCGACATTCCGGTTGTCGGCCCTATCCTGTCGGGACATTCGCCGATCGTCTTTTTAAGCTTCGCGCTTGTCGTGGTTCTGTTTTGGTACATGTACAAAACCGTTTCGGGATTCCGTCTGCTGGCGATCGGGGAAAATCCGGCCGCGGCAAGAAGCATGGGCATGCGCGTTGCCCGCTACCGGTATGCCGCCGTGCTGGCCTCCGGCGCGCTGTGCGGTCTTGCCGGCGCGCAGCTGTCGCTCGGCCAGCTGACGCTGTTCACCGAAGGGATGACGGCCGGGCGAGGCTTTATCGCGCTCGTCGCCATGATGCTCGGCCAGTCGACGCCGTTCGGGGTGATGGCCGCCAGCGTCTTCTTCGGTCTGATGGATGCGCTCAGCATCCGGCTGCAAGGCTTTTCGCTGCCGACGCAATTTACGATGATGGTGCCGTATGTCGTCACCTTTATCGCGCTTTTCTTCTTCAAGGACAAAAATACGTTCGAGGAAGCCTCCGGCAAAGCCGGAAGCTCGCGTTAACAGACCGAAACGGACAGGAGGTAGTGCACGATGAACAAAGCCGACCGCATTCGCAATATGAAAGTCGGGCCCGTCGCGCCGGAATTGTCGGACCGGGTCCCCCCGGGGCAAATCGTGACGGAGAAATTCCCGATTTTGCACGAAGGGGAAGTGCCGGAATACAATCTGGACGAATGGGATTTGCGCGTATTCGGCGAAGTCGAGGAGGAGCGCACGTTTTCCTTCGCGGAGCTTGAGCGGCTGCCATCTGCGAAGGTGACCGTGGACATTCATTGCGTCACCCGCTGGAGCAAGCTCGATACGGTATGGGAAGGCATCCGTTTCCGCGATTTTGTTGCCACGTTGAAAGTGAAGCCGGAAGCGCGTTACGTTATGCTGCACGCGGATTACGATTATGAGACGAACGTGCCGCTCGCCGATCTGATGCGGGACAACGTGCTGCTCGCCTACCGGTACGACGGCAAGCCGCTTACCCCGAAGCACGGCTGGCCGCTTCGCCTTGTCGTGCCGCATCTCTATTTCTGGAAAAGTCCGAAATGGCTGCGCGGCATCGAATTTATGCGGGAGGACCGTCCCGGATACTGGGAAGTCCGCGGCTTCCACAATTATGCCGACCCGTTCCGCGAACAGCGGTTTTCCGGCGAGGCGCTGCCGATTCCCGAGGACGAGTGGGAGAAGAAAGAGTACGATTGACAATCGGCCGCCGGCGGGCGGCGATCGAAATTCATCGTTCATTTGAAGGAGTGGAAGGTTGTGTATTTGCCGATATTGCAAATTCATTCCGAAGATATGCCGCCCTATGCGATCGTTTGCGGCGATCCCAGGCGGGCCGAGGCGATCGCGAGGAAGCTTGAACCTGTGCGGGAGCTGTCCTTCGCCCGGGAATACCGGACGTTCGTCGGCACTTACGACGGCGTGCAGCTGGCGGTCGTCAGCCACGGCGTCGGCTCGCCGGGAGCGGCGGTCTGCTTCGAGGAGCTGATCCGGGCCGGCGTCAAGACGCTCATTCGCGTCGGAACATGCGGTTCCTACCAGGCCGATCTGCCGGCGGGCAGCCTCGTGATCAGCACCGCGGCGGCGCGCGAGGAAGGATTGACGAAGCAGCTGGTGCCGCAAGGCTTTCCCGCCGTCGCCGACGCGGAAGTGGTCGCCGCTCTTGCCGAAGCCGCGCGGGAAGTGCCCGGCGACGGAGCGGTGCGCAAAGGGATGACCGTATGCTACGATGCCTTCTTTACCGGCGTTCTCGAACTGCCTCATAAAACGTACAAGCAGGCCGGCATCCTTGCGGTGGAAATGGAAATCGCCGCCCTCTACGTCGTTTCCTCGCTTCGCGGAGCGCGGGCCGGCGCGATACTGGCCGTTGACGGATTCGCCGACAACGATCTGGCCGCGGAATACGATCCGCATACGGACGCGGTTTCCCGTGCGGTTGAGCGGGAAATCGAGATCGCGTTAAAGGCGGCGTCCTCGCTCGCCAAGCGCGATGCGCTGAAGTAAGCGGCTCGTACACGAATTTGTAACCGTCTGTTCATTGGGGCCTCCGCCGCGTTGTGCTATAATGTGACCGACTACAACGTACAGGAGGATGTGAAGACGATGATGTTTCCCCGGTATGCGGCATACGGGGCCATTCACGCATTGCTCGCGGTGGCGCTCGGCGCGTTCGCCGCGCACGGTCTGGAAGACAAGCTGAGTGCGGATTATCTGGCCGTGTTCGAAACAGGCGTGCGCTATCAGATGTATCATGCGATCGGGCTTTTTCTGCTGTCATTGCTGGCCGGCAAACTGAACGAACCGCGGCGTTTGCTGCTCGCCGGCCGCCTGATGCACGCCGGCATTATTCTCTTTTCCGGCAGCCTCTACATCCTGTCGCTGACCGGCTTCAGCAAACTGGGCATCATTACGCCGTTTGGCGGCGTCGCCTTTATTGCGGCCTGGGCTTTGACGGCAGCGGCCGCCTGGGGTTCGCAGAAGCGGAACTCCGCGTAACGATTAAAAAATGTCTGTCCCGATCAGGTCTCTTCCTCTATAATGAAACTTGTCCGCATATGCTTTTAGGCTTTTGAGCGAGTGGGGAGGCCTGAGGATGAAGAAACAGCCCGATCGGTTGAAAAATGACAAACATCAACGTCTCGTTCCGGATACCTTTGCCTTTACCGCATCGGCGGCGTTGCTTTCGGTCGGCGCCGCCGCATTCGCGCTGCCGGCCAAAGCCGCCGTAGCTCTTTCCTCAAGCGTGACGGCTATTTCGCTTGCCGCTTGCATCCTCATGCTGCGGCGTCGCCGGTTCGCTTCCGTCCCGCTTCATCCGCGTTCCGATTTCCCGCCCCTATCCGACCACGTCATGCGCACGATTTTACGCAGCCATAAAACCCCCTTCATTCTGCTCGATTCCGAAGGCAAAATCGTTGACGTCAGCGAGGGAGCCGTCCATTTGCTCGGCTACCGCAAGGACGATTTGCTCGACAATCCGTTGAAAAATTTTGCTGATTGCACCGTTCAGGAGGTCGGCAATACGGAGAAAGCCGAGGAAGGCGTGAAATATTTTCAAATCCGGATGATGCATCGGGAAGGATACCCGCTCGAATGGGATATCGAATGTATTCCGATACAGGACGGGGAACGAACGATCGGGACCGTCATGGTCGGGATGGATGCCAGCGAACGGAAACGCCAGATCGAACGCATCCGCTATATGGCTTATTACGACGACATGACCGGATTGCCTAACCGCAGAATGTTTATGGACAAATTGGACGAAGCGATGAACGAATCGGCCGCGTTCGGCGGTCTGGTCGGCGTCTATTATGTCAACATCGACCGGTTCAAGCTGGTCAATACGTCGTTCGGCCGGGAATTTGGAGATATGCTGCTTCTCCAGATTGCCGAGCGACTGCTGTGCGGCCGCCGCGGGCATCATACGGTCGCCCGGATGGAAGGCGACGAGTTCGCGCTGCTCGTTACGGATGCGGGATCGGAAGAAGAATTGCTCCGGCGGGCCAAAGAGCTGCTCAAGCGGCTGGAAGAGCCGTTCGAAGTGCAGGGGTTTCCGCTTCATGTAACCGCCAGTATCGGCATCGCGACGAACCGCGATTCGAATCAGAATGCGGGTGCGATCATCCGGCACGCGGAGACGGCGCTCGTCAAGGCGAAGGACAGCGGCCGCAATTGCGGGCTTGTCTACTCCGACAAATGGGACAATTCGGCGCGCGAGCGTCTCAAGCTGCAGCATGAGCTGTTCCGCGCGATTCGGAACCGGGAGTTCGTGCTGCACTATCAGCCGCAGTACCGGATCAACAGCGGCCGGATGGTCGGGGTGGAAGCGCTTGTTCGCTGGGAGCACCCGGAGCGGGGTCTCGTGCAGCCGAAAGAATTCATACCGCTTGCCGAAGACAGCGGCATGATCGTTCAGCTTGGCGATTGGGTGCTGGAGGAAGCATGCCGGCAAAATAAAGCGTGGCAGGATTCCGGTCTTCCCGCTATTCCGGTGTCGGTCAATTTGTCGCTGCGCCAGTTCATGCACCAGAATTTGCCGGGCAAAGTGGCGGCGGTGCTCAAAGGCACAGGCCTTCCCGCCCGCTATCTCGATCTGGAAATTACCGAATCGGTTGCCATGGATACCGCCGACGTTTCGCGCCATTTGTCGGAATTGGCCCGACTTGGGGTTGGCATCAGCGTCGACGATTTCGGAACGGGCTACAGCTCTTTTCTATATTTGAGGAAATTTCCGATCGATCGTCTGAAAATCGACCGGTCGTTCGTTCACGACATTATGCATGATCCCGGAAATGCGGAAATCGTCGCGGCGATTATCGCCATGGCCCACAATCTGAACCTTCAGGTGATCGCCGAAGGCGTCGAAACGGAAGATCAGGTCCGTTTTTTGAAAAGGCATCGATGCGACGAAATGCAAGGGTTTTTCCGCAGCCCGCCCGTACCTGGCGATAAAATTGCCGAGATGCTCGGGAAAGAGGCATCCGGTCCTTATACAAGCGGGTGACGGCGGCTAGTCGTTCATTCCGAAAATTCGTCGATTTCGTACAGGTTGAACGCGTATACCTGCTTCTCGTCGACATGGTAGGCGGTCAGAAGCTGGGCGGTTTCATCGAAGTTTAGAATCCGGCACGGAATGCTCAGGCGGATGCCGTAACCTTTGTTCACACTCAAGCGTATAAGACGTTTTGCCTCGATGCAGCGGCGAATCCGCTCGTTGATCGACGGATCGCCGTTCGGGTCGCGGCTTTGATCGGCGTCCGTTTTCGTTTTCGCCGCTTGCGTCCCGCCGGACGGCGGTGCGGCATTGCCTGCTGCCGCCTTTACCGGAATGGGGCGGAATTCCGCTGCCGATTCGCGCATATTCGCGATGAGAGACCCCCTCTCCAGCCCGGACACGATTCGGTAGTCAGGGAAGTTTCCCCCGTTCAGCACGTTCAGCAGCTTCTCGAGCGCGACCGCATTCGTCTCGCCTTCGACGAGAATGTCGACATTGAACAAATAGGCCGTTTTGTTTTTGGAATGTTGTCGCTTCATTTCGGTATGGTTCAGGTTCCCGCCGCGTTTCGCGCTTAACGGAGAGCCTGCAGCCGTTCACTTCCTTTCGGTCGTTGCATTTTTCACAGATACTAATATACCACCAAAAGAACTGATCATATAGTCCTATTTCGGGTATAAAATTTAAGACTTTCGAACGTGTCTCTATCGCGCTGCAGGGATGCGAAGTCGTCGTCCGAGGGCACTTGTACCTGACCGAAAATGCCGAAGCGCATATAGTGAATAAGCGGCTGCGCATACCGCATACGGCGCTTCGGCATGCGGCCGCACAAGGAGGAGGAGCCTATGATGAGAATGGTTCCCCGCATATTGGACAACGGTCGGACAGTACTGGGAGTGGAAGTCAAGCTGCCGAAAACGACACTTCTGGTCTGGACGACAGAAAACGGATACATTATGTGCGGGGCTCTGGATGTGGGGCTGTTGAACGAGCGGCTGAAAGACCGCGGCATTGTGGCGGGCAGAGCGGTCGGGGTGAAAACGCTTGACGAATTGTTTGAAGCGCCCCTCGAATCGGTGACGCTTGCGGCGGAAGCGCGGGGCATCGCGCCGGGAATGAAAGGTTACGAAGCGCTGCATTTAATGGCGTGACAGCGGTTTTTCGTCCTTGCGGAATGCGAAGCCGTTCTCTCGCCCGTTCGGCGATCCGCCCGCCGGGGGGGCGGAAAAGGCCGGCTTCCCGCAGGGAACCGGCCTTTTCCGCTAAATATAGGTTCCGTTCGCGTTGAACGGTTTTTCCGTCAGGTGGAGAACAGCTTTTTCAAGTTTTCGGAGAACGGCGCACGCACGATGCCTTTCTCGGTAATGATTGCCGTTACATAATCCGCGGGCGTGACGTCGAAGGCGGGATTGAAAACTTTGACGCCCCGCGGTGCCGTTCGTTTGCCGAACCCTTCGGTCACTTCCTCGGCGCTGCGCTCCTCAATGGGAATTTCGGCGCCTGTCGGCGTTCCGAGATCGATGGTCGACAGCGGGCAGGCGACATAGAACGGAATGCCGTGCGCCTTGGCCAGCACCGCGACGCTGTAGGTGCCGATTTTGTTCGCGACGTCGCCGTTGGCGGCCACCCGGTCGGTCCCGACGATAACCGCGTCAACCCAGCCTTTGGACATGACCATGCCGGCCATATTGTCGCAAATCAGGGTGACGTCCACCCCGGCTTGCTGAAGCTCGAACGCGGTCAAACGGGCGCCCTGCAGCACCGGCCGGGTTTCGTCGGCGAATACCCGGATATCGATCCCCCGCTCTTTGGCGAGATAGATGGGAGCAAGAGCAGTGCCGTATTTGGCGGTCGCCAGTCCGCCGGCGTTGCAGTGCGTCAGTACGCCCATTCCGTCTTTCAAGAGCGTCAGCGCATGCTCGCCGATCAGCCGGCAAGTCTCCTCGTCTTCGCGCTGAATGGCGACGGCTTCTTCGAGCAGCTCGCGCTTGCACGTCTCCAGATCGCTGCCGCTTTCCGCCAATGTCTTCGCCTTGGCGCTCATCCGCTCCAGCGCCCAGAACAGGTTGACCGCCGTCGGACGCGAGGTGGCCAAATATTCGGCCGCTTTCAATACGCGCGCCAGCCAGTCGGATACGCCGCCCCGTTCGTCCCGGCTTGCCAGCACGACGCCGTAAGCGGCGGTTATTCCGATAGCGGGGGCGCCCCTGACTTTCAAATGGCGGATCGCTTCCCACACTTCCTCGACGGTGGTCAGCGGCAAATAAACAATTTCCTCCGGCAGCAGCCGTTGGTCGAGCAGATCGAGTCTATCGTCCGCCCAGATGACGGACTGCAGCCCGGCGTAACCGGTCGTCATGTCGCAGCATCCTCTCATGCGATGTTTGCGGCTTGATGGAGCCTTTACTAAGTATATAGAATAATATTGCGGCATGGAATACCTGCAATTGGCGCATCCTAATATGGAATAAATTTTCAGGCTGGCAAAATGCGCATACGATGCGGGCTATCGTCTCCGCGGAAAGCCCGATCATGGTTTTCTCATTGCTTTATAACAAACATTATAATAAAATAATTATTGAGAATCACTGAAAATCACTCTTGGGCTTGCGCTTGCGTCATGTGACGCGAAGCCTGGAAGTATCGAATTTTTGGAAGGAGCATTCGGAGTATGGCGACACATTTCAAAATCGAAGGTCTGAGAGCGGCCATCGAAGATAAAGAAATATTGAAAGGCATCGACCTCGAAATCAAAGGCGGGGAAATTCACGCCATTATGGGGCCGAACGGTACCGGCAAAAGTACGCTGGCTTCCGCGCTTATGGGGCACCCGAAATATGAGGTAACTGCCGGCACGGCGCTGCTCGACGGCGAAAATTTGCTGGAGATGGAAGTGGACGAGCGGGCGCGTGCCGGTCTGTTTCTGGCCATGCAGTACCCGAGCGAAATTCCGGGCGTTACGAATTCCGACTTTCTCCGCAGCGCCATCAATGCGCGCCGCGAAGAAGGAAACGAAATTTCGCTGATCAAGTTTATCCGCCAAATGGAAAGCAAGATGAAGGAACTGGAAATGAACACCGAGTTCGCTCATCGTTATTTGAATGAAGGATTTTCCGGCGGCGAGAAGAAGCGGAACGAAATTTTGCAAATGATGATGCTGGAGCCGAAAATCGCCATTCTGGACGAAATCGACTCGGGTCTCGATATCGACGCGCTCAAAATCGTCGCGGCCGGCGTCAACTCGATGCGCTCGGAAGACCGCGGTTTTCTCATTATTACGCACTATCAGCGTTTGCTCAATTATATTACCCCGGATTACGTGCACGTCATGATGCAGGGCAGAATCGTCAAGTCGGGCGGTCCGGAGCTTGCCCAACGGCTGGAGGATGAAGGCTACGACTGGGTTAAGGAAGAGCTCGGCATCGTGGACGAAACGGTAGGCCAAGCGTAACGAAAGGAGCGATGAACCTGATGAGTATTCAATTGACGACTCCGATCAACCGCGGCCTGGCCGAAACGTTGTCCCGGGAGAAGAACGAGCCGGATTGGGTCGCGCAGCTTCGCGCCGAGGCCGCAGAACGGGCAGGGGAACTGGAGTGGCCGAAGCCGGAAAAGACGCGCCTCGATCGCTGGAATCTGGATGCATTCGGCGTTTACAAGCAGACGGCTCGGATTGCGCGGCTCGGCGAATTGCCCGCTGAGGTGCGCGAGCTCGTTCCCGCCGAAGGCGGCGCCCTGCTCGTGCAACGCAACTCGGGAGCGGCTTATGTGCGCGAGGCCGAGGAGTTGAAGTCGAAAGGCGTTATTTTCACCGACCTGGAAACGGCTTGCCGGGAGCATGCCGATCTGGTGAAGCCGTATCTGTTTCAGGCGGTCGATCCGTTTGAAAACCGGCTGAACGCGCTCCATGCCGCGCTATGGAACGGCGGGGCGTTCGTTTATGTACCGAAAAATGTCGAAGTCGAATTGCCGCTTCAGGCCATCTACTTCCGTGACGACGCGGAAGCGTCGTTCGCGCCCCATATCGTGATCGTGGCGGAAAAGGGCAGCAGCGTCACTTACGTCGACTATGCTATTACGCCGGGCGAAGGCGGCGCGGCGCCGTTCATCCACCATTCCGTTATCGAGGCGTTCGTCAAACCGGGCGCGCGCGTGCGTGTCGCTTCCGTTCATCATATGAGCGATCAAGGCGTCGATATGACGAATCGCCGCGCGATTGTGGAGCAGGACGGACGGATCGAATGGATTATCGGCGATCTGCACGACGGCAATACGCTGACCGAGACGCAGTCGCTGCTGCAAGGACAGGGCTCTTCCTCGGATGCCAAAGTGATCAGCATCGGTCTCGGCCAGCAGCGGATGAGCCTCACCACCCGCGCGGTGCATATCGGCCGCAGCTCGACAAGCTCCATGGTGACCCGGGCCGTCATGAAAGACGAAGCGACGGCGATTATCAACGGCGTGACGAAGATCGAGAAAGGCGCCACGAAAGCCAACGGCGAGCAGACCGAGAAAGTGCTCATGCTCAGCCCGAAAGCGCGCGGCGACGCGAATCCGATTCTGCTGATCGACGAAGACGACGTCAAGGCCGGCCATGCGGCCAGCGTAGGGCAAGTCAACGCCGATCAGGTATATTATATGATGTCCCGCGGCATCTCCAAGGAGGAGGCGGAACGTCTTATCATTTACGGCTTTTTGGCGCCGGTCGTATCCGAAGTGCCGATGGAAGCCGTAAGGAGCCAGCTGCAGCGGCTGCTTGAAAGGAAGCTGATCGTATGAACGCCGAGGAGATCCGGACGCAGTTCCCGATATTGAAGCAGGAAATCAACGGTCATCCGCTCGTCTATCTGGACAGCGCGGCTTCTTCCCAGAAGCCCCGTTCCGTCATCGAGGCGATCGTCCGTTACTACGAAAACGATCATGCCAACGTTCACCGCGGCGTTCATACGCTCGGAGCGCGGGCGACGGACGCGTACGAGGGAGCCAGGGAGAAAACGGCCCGGTTCGTCGGCGCCGCAAGCAGCGAAGAAATTGTTTTCACCCGCGGCACGACGACCGCGCTGAACCTCGTTGCCGCCAGCTACGCCCGGTCCGTTCTTCGGGAAGGCGACGAGATCGTCATTACGCCGATGGAACACCATAGCAATCTCATTCCTTGGCAGCAGGCGGCCAAAGCCGCCGGAGCCAAGCTTAAATATATTCCGCTTCAGCTGGACGGCACCATCGCGATTGCGGATGTGGAAGCGACGGTTACGGAGCGGACGAAGATCGTCTCGGTGGCCCATGTCTCGAACGTGCTGGGCGTCGTGAATCCGGTCAGGGAAATTGCCGCTGTCGCCCATCGCAACGGCGCCGTTCTCGTCGTGGACGGCGCGCAGAGCACGCCGCATATGCGGATCAACGTGCAGGAGCTGGACTGCGATTTCTTCGCTTTCTCCGGGCACAAGATGTGCGGTCCGACAGGCATCGGCGCGCTGTACGGCAGAAAGGCGTTGCTGGAATCGATGGAGCCGATCGAGTTCGGCGGCGAGATGATCGATCATGTCGATTTGTACGAATCGACATGGAAAGATGTGCCGGCGCGGTTCGAGGGCGGCACTCCGATTATCGCCGGCGCCGTCGGACTGGCGGCGGCTATCGACTTTCTGGAACAAATCGGGCTGGACGAAATTAACGCTCATAACGAGAAGCTGGCGCATTATGCGTACGAACGGCTGTCGGCGATCGAAGGCGTGACGATTTACGGTCCGCAGCACAATCGCACCGGTCTTGTCACCTTCAACCTCGGCGAAATTCATCCGCACGATGTGGCGACGGTGCTCGATGCCGAGGGCATCGCCATCCGCGCCGGCCATCATTGCTGCCAGCCGCTGATGCGCTGGTTGAATGTTACGGCGACTGCTCGGGCAAGTTTTTATTTGTACAACACGGAGCGGGATATCGACCGGTTGGCCGAAGGCCTGCTCCGGGCAAAGGAGTTCTTCGGCGATGCAATTGGATGATTTGTACCGACGGGTCATTATGGATCACTATAAAAACCCGCGTAATCGGGGTACAATGGAAGACGAGGCCGTAACGGTCAATCTGAACAACCCGACTTGCGGCGACCGGATTTCGCTTCAGCTGCAGGTGCAGGACGGGAAGGTAAAGCTGGCGAAATTTACCGGAGAAGGCTGCTCGATCAGCATGTCTTCGGCATCAATGATGACGGAGGCCGTCAAAGGACGAACGTTGGACGAGGCGCTGGCATTGGCCGAACGATTCTCTTCCCTGATGAAAGGAGAAGAGGTTGAGTTCGAGGAATACGAAGACATCGAGGCACTGTCCGGAGTCAACAAATTTCCGGCGCGCATCAAATGCGCGACGCTGGCCTGGAACGCGTTGCGCAAAGGCGTTGAGCAAGGACGCATGAATTGAAGAAAGGGAGGCGTTAGACCATGGCTAAGAAGATGCCCGAATTGGAAGAGTACAAATATGGCTTCCGCGATGAGCATAAAGCGGTCTTTCAGACCGGCAAAGGGTTGACGCCGGAAGTTGTCCGCACGATTTCCGAAATGAAGAATGAACCCGAGTGGATGCTGAATTTCCGGCTGAAATCGCTGGAGCAGTTCAATAAAATGCCGCTGCCGCGCTGGGGCGGCAATCTCGACGACCTGGACTTCAACGATATTCAATATTATGTCAAGCCGTCGGAGAAGCAAGGTAAGACGTGGGAGGAAGTGCCCGCCGAAATTAAGGAAACGTTCGACAAGCTGGGCATTCCGGAGGCGGAACAGAAATTTCTCGCCGGCGTCTCGGCGCAGTACGAGTCCGAAGTCGTTTATCACAGCATGCAGGAAGATCTCGCCAAGCAGGGCGTCATCTTCATGGATACGGACACGGCGCTGCGGGAGCATCCGGACATCTTCAAAGAATATTTCGGCACGGTCGTACCGCCTGCCGACAACAAGTTTGCAGCGCTGAACAGCGCGGTATGGTCCGGCGGCAGCTTCATCTATGTGCCGAAAGGCGTCAAATGCGAAATTCCGCTGCAGGCTTACTTCCGGATCAATTCGGAAAACATGGGCCAATTCGAACGGACGCTGATCATCGCCGACGAGGACAGCTTCGTGCATTACGTTGAAGGCTGCACCGCGCCGATATACAGCACCAACTCGCTGCACAGCGCGGTCGTTGAAATTATCGCCAAGAAAAACGCCCGCGTCCGTTATACGACGATTCAGAACTGGGCGCCGAACATTTACAATCTCGTTACGAAGCGTGCGGTGGCGGAAGAGAACGCGACGATGGAATGGGTCGACGGCAATATCGGTTCCAAGCTGACGATGAAATACCCTGCTGTCGTGTTGAAAGGCCGCGGAGCCAAAGGGATGGTGCTGTCGATCGCGGTTGCCGGCAAAGGCCAGCACCAGGACGCGGGGGCGAAAATGCTCCATCTCGCGCCCGATACGACATCGACGATCGTCTCCAAGTCGATCAGCAAGCACGGCGGCAAAGTGACCTATCGCGGTCTCGCCTCGTTCGGGCGGAACGCCGAAGGATCGAAAGCAAACGTGAAATGCGATACGCTCATTCTCGACAACCAATCGACATCGGATACGATCCCGTACAACGAAATTATGAACGACAACATTACGCTCGAGCATGAAGCGACGGTGTCCAAAGTGTCCGAGGATCAGCTGTTCTACCTGATGAGCCGCGGCCTTTCGGAAGCGGAAGCGACCCAGATGATCGTCATGGGCTTCATCGAGCCGTTTACGAAGGAACTGCCGATGGAATACGCGGTCGAGATGAACCGTCTCATCAAGTTCGAAATGGAAGGCAGCATCGGATAAGATAGACTCAGGCGTATCAAGGGCTGAACGGAATTAAATCGAGTACCGTTTAGTTCAAGTGCGTATAAACGAATCCCCGCTTGGCCATTGTGGCCGGGCGGGGATTGATTTATGGCGTAACGGGTTGTTGTGCTGCAAGCTGGCCGGTAGGGCCTTTTTCCACAATGCTTGATTTTTTTAAGAAGAATCCCAGTATCAATGCAATAACCATGATGATAAACCAAATTACGATCAACATGGTAACACCTAGACCGGCACCGATTATCGCTCCGGCTTGCTCCGCGCCATTAGTAGCGTCATCGATAACTTCTCCTGCGCTCATCATGCCCGCAACGATGATGACGGCCATCGTTAAAGTCCAAAAAAGCGCAAAGTTTTTAAGAACGTTCCAGGCGGTGCCGCCTTCCCTAATTTCTTTATCTTTTAAATTCCGTTTTGCAAAATAAATCGGTAACGCGATCGGACCGATCAAAAAAACGCCTATTGTCCAACCAATCGCATTGTTTTTCCGTTTCCTTGCGTCGAAGAATGTCCAGACTGCTAAAATTGCCCAAAGTATCCAGTACCACATACCAGTTCCTCCGAATTAATTCCCCATCGGCCGAGGTATTTACTAGGACTTCCAGACGGCATTATTTTACAACAAAAGACCTAATTTGACTATATGGGAATGAAAGTAGTTTATATTGTTTTCGAAGCGTTAAGATCCATAGGTATAATCTCCTATCTCTCAACTATACTTGGTTTATTATTTTTAATTTAACGAACGGTGAGAAGTACTTTATAATGGGACGAACAGAAACTGGTTAGGCGCCCCCTTCTCCCGGCAGATTGATTTAGCAAAAAGCTGCAAAAATACAGGAATTTGGTTCCGAATAGACGAATATGGCGCAAAATCCTGCGAAAATACAGGAATTTTATACAATTTTTACTTGTTTGGCTTAAACGGAGATGATGTACAATAGTTTGT
>NZ_JBCNFP010000108.1:0-16129 GCF_050481165.1 Paenibacillus cisolokensis | reverse complement strand
AAAACTTTTCACTGTCCAGTTCCAATTATACTTCCTCGAAATATTGAAATAGTCGAAAAAAGATATTATTTTGCATCATCGTGCATTTTATCTCATTATAGCAGCGATATATGATATAGAAAAAAGATAATCTGTGAAGAGGTGAGCGAATATGGAGTTTAAAAGAATCAAGGTGAACAACGATTTGACCGTCGTCGGGGGAGGAATGCCGGGAATTTGTGCGGCGATTCAGGCTGCACGACTGGGGCTAAAAGTGGCACTAATCAATAACCGAGGCTATTTGGGAGGGAATGCCAGCCCGGAATGTAGAGTGAATATAGCGGGAGCAGATGGTGCGCAAGAATTTAACTTTTATGCGCGTGAATCGGGCATTATGGAAGAACTGAGGTCGGAAAACCTGTATCGAAATCCGCAAGGTAACCCTTATCTTTGGGAAACTGTGCTTTTGGATTTTGTGATGCGGGAGGAAAATATTTCACTGTATTTGAACACCAATGTGGACGAAGTTGTAACCGATAATCAAGGTCATATCCGGTATGTGTCGGGTTCGCAAATCGGGTCAGAACAACGTTTTGAATTTTACAGTCCATATTTTCTGGATGATACGGGAGATGGAACCGTCGGATATTTGGCGGGCGCAGAATACCGTGTCGGTCGTGAAGGAAAATCGGAGTTTGGCGAACGAATCGCACCCGATGAGCCTGACGATCACGTATTGTTAAGCACGCTGGCTTGGTACTCGAAAGATACGGGACGAAAGTCTCCGTTTGTCCTACCCGAATTTGCCAAAAATCTGGATGTGGAAAAAGCGCTGGAATATCGAGAAATACCGGAGCGAATGCCTGGCAACACCCGTTATGAAGGATACCGGATGCAGTGGTTCTATGAGGTCGGATACGGGAAAGATCAAATTCGTCAAAGCGAAGAAATCATGCAAAACCACAGAGAACTCGTATACGGAATATGGAATCATATTAAAAACAGCGGTAAATATGATTCGGAGACCTACGATCTGGAATACGTCAGCAGTGTTCCGGGAAAAAGGGAATCCAGGCGTTTGATGGGAGACTATATTTTGACCGAAACGGATATTGTGGAACAAAAAGACTTTGATGACGCTATCGGTTACGGAGGCTGGTCCATTGACCTGCATGCTTTGGAAGGATTTTTCTCCAAAGATATGACGACCCGGCATTTTGTTCTTCATGGGGTGTATCCGATTCCATACCGTTGTTGCTACTCCAGGAACGTCAATAATTTGTTTGTGGCGAGCCGTTGTATGTCTGCATCCCATGTAGCTTTCGGTTCCACACGGGTTATGGCCACGCTTGCGGTTTTGGGACAGTCGTGCGGAGCAGCCGCGTATCTGTGCAAGAAATATCAGGTGAATCCGAGACAAATTTATGAAAACCATCTGTATGAACTTCAACAATTGTTGCTTAGAAACGATCAATTTGTAATCGGAAAGAAAAACGAAGATGAACATGATTTGTGCCGGAAAGCTTCGGTTTCTGCCAGCTCCGTACAACGGTTTGCTTTAGAAACGATGGATTACAGCATATCGCTGGATGGGACTTTCGGTTTTATCGTACCGGTAAAGGAGTCGTTGTCCCAGATTGATCTTCAGCTGCAAAGTGACACGGACACGGAAATCCAATATTCCGTTTATACAACAAAAAAGAGGCAAAATTATGGCCCGCAAGTTAAATTGTTTGAAGGTTCAGTCCATGTACCTAAAAGCAAAACGTTCGATTGGATTTCCTTGCCGATTCATTGCAGCACAGACACCGGAAAAGTGTTCATATGGATTCATAAAAATCCTGACGTTCGGATGGGTATGTGCAACGATGAAATCAACGGGCTGTTTTTCCTTGAGCAACAACCGTTAAACCGACGCACAACGTTTTGTGATATCGACACATTGGAAGTTAAAAAAGAAATGTGGAGGATCACCAACGGTTTACCGTGTTTTCGTACGACGCCGGAACAATCCATTTATGGTCCGGAAAATCTGAACAACGGATACAACCGGAATTATGGACTGCCAAATTTGTGGCTTTCGGAACCATCAAGCGAAAACGAGTCAATCACCATTCAATTTGAAGACGTGAAGTCGATTAGCCAATTACATTTGGTGTTTGATTCCAACTTAAATTATTTGTATGATAATCTCGAAATATACCATAATTTTAATGTGTTCCCTACATTAGTAAAAGATTACACCGTTTATTTCAAGTGTGAAAGCGAATGGGAACCCCTGATTTCAATTCAGGACAACCACCAGCGTGTCAACCGGTTAACGTTTGATCCGATTGAAACCTCCGAAATTCGGATTGTGTTCCAAAATACAAACGGAGCCAAACGTTATGGGGTTTACGAGATTCGGGCCTACAGTTGATGTAATTGGTTTGCACCGAGCGTACATGGAAAACTTTAATAAGAGTGATTCACGCTTTCGGAAAGGTGGTTCGTGTATCACCATGATACGGATCATCCAGGATTTAAGCGGACGATAATCTAATGAACATACGCTGCTGATAGGCGATCAAAACGAAATCAAGAATCGGATTCTAGCGCATTATGAAGAAAGTGAACAACGCAAGGAAGTCCATGGGAGAACACTGAATCAGATTGAATTTGACAGTCATCAAAAGGTGCATGTGTTGGCGCAGCCTGGCTGGATCGGCTGCGTCAACATGTGACCGACACGTCAAGTGACTCCTTCGGTCGCAAATTCCCCACAATTCGCATCTCCCGTCTTACGCATTTGCGCATATATTTCCTCAGTCAACCCAAACAATAATGAAACAATATTTCGAAAAAGTTTTACAAAAGAATATTTATATAATATAATCATATAAAAACGGAACAAAAATCGTGAGAATAGTCATCCATCCAAAATATCGCGGGTCTTTTCTTGATGTAAGAACGCTGCTCTGTAACGGGAAGACAGCGAGGTGAAGCATGGTGCATGGGCCTTTCGAAAAGGGAATTTAAGAAGCCGTTGGAAGGTCTGGTTGTTTTGGAATTCAGCGAACATTTGGCCGGACAGATTGCCGGATTGCGGTTGGCCGATTTGGGCGCAAGAGTGATCAAGGTCGAATGTTTGAATACACAAAGGCGGAAAACAGAGTTTTTTTCTACATATAACCGCAATAAAGAAAGCTACGCATTTGAGTTGAACGATCATGGCCAACGGTCATTGGAACGATTGCTGGAGAAAGCTGATGTATTGATCGTGAGTCTTACCGGGAATGGTTTGCAGGAATGGCAGCCGGAAGTTGAGCGTGCATTTGGATGTCAACCTGGAATCATTTATGGGCGAATCACTGGATACGGACAGGATGAATGGAATGCGACGGATGAATCTCAAATTACTGAACGATTGGATGACGATCTATTTATACAATCGTTTGCAGGGATTCCATGGTTAAACGGTGATCGTGATGATCCACCCATTCCGTTTCCTCTTTCCGTCGTGGAGAAGTTGACTGCTGTCAATCTCGTTCAAGGCATTTTGGCTGCGCTGGTTCGTCGTGCCACCTGTTCAGGAAAAGGTATGCAAGTGGAAGTCAGTCTGTTGGAGTCGGCGATTGATTTGCAATTTGAACTGATCACCACATTTTTGAATGATGGAAGAAAATTGCCCGAACGAAGTCGAGTCAGCAACGCTCATGTATATCTTGCGGCACCGTATGGGATTTACGAGACCAAGGCAGGATACTTGGCTCTCGCGATGGGGTCGGTCATACAGTTGGCGAAATTGTTGAATTGCGACACCCTGTTGCCATATGCCGACCCGGAAAGCTGGTTTACACAACGGGATGAAATCAAACGACATTTGTCCGTTCATCTGAAACAAAAGACAGCGTCCGAATGGGTTTCGTTGTTGGAAAAAGGCGGCTATTGGTGCATGCAAGTGCAAACAGTGAATGATTTGTTGGATCATGACGCCTTTCATGTTTTGAACATGGTGCATCCCGTAGAGGATTCATACGGTCAAATGAACAAGGCGTTTCGTTGTCCGATCCGAATTGACGGAAACCTTTTGGTCTCGCCGAAAGGGCCTCCGTCTTTGGGAGAGGATACTACTATAATAGAGCATTCGCTTTGTCAAAGTTGATGGTGTATAACTCCGTTCATTAACCGTTTTCGTTTCTCCGGTTTTTCGATTCGCCAAGGAGGATTTCATGAGTCATTGGCCTTTACAAGGAATCGTGGTGGTGGATTTCAGCCAGTTTTTGTCCGGTCCATATGCCAGTCTGCGTCTTGCCGATTTGGGGGCGCGGGTTATTAAAGTAGAACGGCCCAACGGAGGAGATATCTGTCGATATTTGTATACATCTAATCTTGAAATGGACGGAGACAGTTCCTTGTTTCATGCCATTAATCGGAACAAGGAAAGTTATGCAGCAGATTTAAAAAATGAGGATGATCGAAAAAAAATAAGAGCTTTGCTAAAGAAAGCCGATGTTGTCATCCAAAATTTTCGTCCAGGTGTAATTGAACGTCTTGGTTTTGGATATGAACAAGTGCGCGCCTTAAATCCGCGTATTGTCTATGGATCAATTAGTGGTTATGGGAAAGAGGGGCCGCTGGCTTCAAAGCCCGGGCAAGATTTACTTGTGCAATCTTTCGTAGGGTTTCCCTGGCTGGTAAATGATACATTTCCCAAACCGGTTCCCTACGGTTTGCCCATAGCAGATTTGATTACAGGGGCCTATTTGGCTCAAGGCATTTTGGCGGCACTGGTGCGACGGTCCGTAAGTGGGGAAGGGGCATTGGTTGAAGTCAGCATGTTGGAGTCCATGCTGGATTTGATGCAAGAAATGATGCTTGATAAACTCCAATCGTCGTCATTACCGATAGACAGCGAACGAAAAGGAAACAGGTCTGCACGAATGCCTGCAGGTATTTATATGACGAAAGATGGTTTTATAGCACTCGGGTCGATTTCCGTTTCCTGTTTGGTTGACGTATTGAAACGTATGGGAGAACTCCAAGAAGGACAAAAGGAAGATTTCGAAGAGATTGTAAAATTGTTGAGTCAAAAGTGTTCTTCCCATTGGATAAGGAATTTTCGTCAATATGGCGTTTTTTGTGAACGTTTACTTGATTGGCGGGAATTACTGCAGCATGAAAAGTTCAAAGCATTGGATATGACGATGGACATTTCTTTGTTCAATCATACGAAGATGACGATGCTGGCTTGTCCGTTGCGACTGGACGGACATCGACCGTATTCCGTAAAAAGAGCACCAAAGTTGGGAGAACACAACCGTTCTATTGACCTTTGTCTGGCCGGAGAGGATCTTTCATAGAGCAATTATCTTTTTAAACAAAATATAAAAATGAATGTGGTGTTAAAAAATGCAATTCAATGGAATGACCTGGTCACATGAAAGAGGATTGAATCCGTTGGTCGCAGCTTCACGCGTTTTTCAGGAGAGAGAACCGGGGGTACAGATCCGATGGGATGCGCGCTCATTATCCGATTTTGAACTTTATCCACTCGAGTTGCTGGTCGATCAATACGATTTCCTTATGATTGATCATCCGCATATCGGCACCGCTGTGGCGAAAGGGCTGTTGCTTCCACTCGATGAACTGATTGAAGAGGAATTTTTACTTGATCAAGCTCGGCATTCCACCGGATTAAGTTACGCCAGTTATACATATAACGGGAAACAATGGGCGCTTCCCGTAGATGCTGCTGCACAATTTAGTGCATATCGCAAAGACTTGATCGATTCCAACAAAATGTTCGTTCCGAGTAACTGGAATGAAGTGCTCGAATTGGCGAAGCAAATGCCTGCCGGCCTGACCATTGGAATGCCCTTGGTGCCGGTACATGCTTATTCTTCATTTTTCACACTCTGTGCGCAAATCGCTGGACGAGCTTATTGGAGTGAGGCGTTGGATCTTCCTATCGAAATTGGCGAACAAGCGTTATCAATCATGAAGGGGCTGATGCCCTTCCTTCACCCTGCATCGGTTGATTGTGATCCGATCGGCATGCTTGACCTGATGGGAACGAAGAATGAAATTGTCTATATACCGCTTATATATGGTTATGTCAATTACGCAAAAGAAAAGTTTCGGTCACATGTGATCACGTTCGACAATATACCTTCGGATTCCGGCATCCCTTCTGGAAGCATGATCGGAGGTGTCGGCCTCGCCATTTCTTCCAGGTGCCGTTACAAGGAACTGGCAGCGGATTTTGTCAAAATGGTGGCTTCGCCATCGTTTCAACGAACGACCTATTTTATGAATGAGGGACAACCGGGTCATAAGACGGCATGGTTGGACAGCGAAGTGAACCGATTGTGCGGAAATTTTTTTAAAAACACGCTGGATACCATGATGCACGGTTCGTTGCGTCCCCGCTTTGATGGATACATCCTGTTTCAGGAGCAGGCCGGGCATCTGATCCGGGAAGTTTTAATAAACCGATCATTTGACGGAAAGACGGTGATCCGAAAGTTGAATGAAATGCATCGGGTAGCAAGAGCCGGTTGATATTCGTATGCGAGGGGGGAAGAATATTGAACTTGTTGGATGGAATTGTCGTTCTTGATTTCAGTCAATATTTGGCGGGACCGGTGTCAGCACTTCGTCTCGCTGATTTGGGCGCCCGCGTCATTAAAATCGAGCGGCCGGGAAAAGGAGATGGAAGCCGACGGTTGACGTTATCCAATCTGCGGGTTGACGGGGAAAGCACCGTATTTCAGTGTATGAATCGCAACAAAGAGAGTTATGCGGCGGATTTGAAAAACCCGGACGATTTAGAAAAAGTTCGAAGATTGGTACAAAGGGCAGATGTCATGATTGAAAATTTTCGGCCGGGTACGATGGAAAAATTGGGGCTTGATTATGATTCAGTGAAGCAGCTAAATCCGGGAATCATCTATGGCAGCATTACGGGTTACGGAGCGGATGGCCCTTGGAAAAATAAACCGGGGCAGGATTTGCTCGTTCAAGCGATGTCCGGGCTTGCATGGTTAAACGGAAACCGGGATCAGCCACCACTTCCGTTCGGTTTGGCGGTTATTGATTTGCATACCAGTTCCATGTTTGTCCAAGCCATACTGGCACTGTTGTATCAACGGAATACCACCGGAAAAGGGGGATATGTGGAAATCAGCTTGATGGAAGCGGCGCTGGACTTTCAATTTGAGGTTCTGAGTGCCTATTTGAACAGTGAAACACCCCAATTGCCTGCCAGAAGTGAAGTGCACAACGCGCACGCTTATTTGGGAGCGCCTTATGGTATCTACCAAACCAAAGACGGACATCTGGCTTTGGCAATGGGATCGATTGTGGAACTGGGAAATCTGTTGCAATGTGATGAATTGTCAGCATTTTCAGATGAAAAATCGTGGTTTGAACGAAGGGATGAAATCAAACGAATCCTGGTTCGTCATTTGAAAACCAAAACCACTCGCGAATGGCTGGATATGCTTGAACCGGCTGATTATTGGTGTGCGGAGGTGATGGATTGGGAGCAGGCGTTGAATCATGAAGGGATAAAAACGCTGGACATGTTTCAGGAGGTGATGCGTTCCAGCGGCGCGATCTTCAAAACCACGCGTTATCCTGTAAGGATAAACGGACAAGTATTGAAACATGCCAAAGGAGCCCCCAACGTGGGGGAAGATACGGAACAAATTAATCGTTCGTTTCAAATTGGCAATTCCTGAATCGGCACATTGATCATCGTTAAACCTTGAAATGGAGAATAAACGGTGAAAACAAAAGCAATTCATTTTGAAGTATCGAACCGTATCGCCACAATTACACTTTGCCGTCCTGAAAAGTTAAATACCGTAACGCGCGCCATGGGGGAGGAATTGACCAGACTCGGTCAAGAGATCAACTGTTCCCCCGATATCAGAGTAGTTGTACTGACCGGTGAAGGAAGCAAAAGTTTTTCGGCAGGCAGCGATATGAAAGTGCTGGATGATTATGGTACACCTTGGGAATTGCGCAATCGGGAAGATTACTGTATGGCTATCCGTAACATTCGCAAACCGGTCATCGCCATGATCAATGGTTATGCTATCGGCGGCGGTCTGGAGCTTGCCCTTCATGCGGATATTCGGATCGCCTCGGATCATGCTGCTTTCGGTGCCGGCGAGATTAAATGGGGGTGGATAAGTGGCAGCGGATGTACCCAATTGTTGCCCCGTTTTGTCGGCGCAGGGAAAGCGGCTGAAATGATCTTGACAGGCAGGGTTTTAACAGCGGAAGAAGCGTTCCGATACGGATTGGTGGAGCGGGTTGTATCGCCTGACAAGTTGAAGGAAACCGTTTACGAAATGGCAGAAACGATTGCCGGTTACAGCCCGATTGCTGTAGAAAGCGCGAAACTTGCCTTGAGAGCTGCCATGAATATGCCATTAGATGCGGGGCTGCAATACGAAAACAGTTTATTTTCGTTTTGCTTCACAACAGAGGACAGCAAGGAAGGCAAACAAGCGTTTCAACAAAAACGAAAGCCGGTTTTTAAGGGCAAGTAAAATGAAGACATGAAAAAGGGGCAACCAGAAATGATGAAATTCCATAAAGACGGGATGGATCACTATCATTTGTTCATTGATGGTAAATGGGTGGAATCGAAATCAGGAAAGTGGATTGAAGTACAGAATCCAGCCAATGAACAAGTGATCGCCAAGGTGACGGATGCGGACAAGGATGATGTTCAAGCTGCGTTGCAATCGGCACAACGGGCTCAACAAGCTTGGCAAGCGATGCCGTCTGTACAAAGAGCGGAATATATTATGAAGCTGGTGGAAGCGCTGCGGCAAAAAAGGGACTATTTCGCCAGGTTGCTTGTCATGGAGCAAGGTAAAACGTATGGAGAAGCCCTTGGTGAAGTTGATGATACGATGGCTTATTTCACATTTGCAGCGGAATCGGCCAATAAATACAAGGGCGATCTCTTGCAACCGACTCATGAAGACGAACTGGTTATGGTACAGAAAGTGCCTTACGGCGTCACGGTCGGTCTATGCGCCTGGAATTATCCTCTGGCTTTGGTCGGACGCAAACTGGGGCCGGCGCTTGTCACAGGTAATACGATGATTATAAAACCACATGAACTTACGCCGATTGCATCACTGGAATTTTTCCAGCTTATTCACGAAGTCGGTTTTCCGCCAGGCGTTGCCAATATCGTGACAGGCAGCGGTACTGAGGTTGGCCAGATGCTGGTTACCAGTCCTATAACGAAACTGGTTAGCGTGACGGGAAGCGTGCGAGCCGGTCAAGCGATCTACAAATCGGCAGCGGATAACATCACCGCTCTATCCCTTGAACTTGGGGGTAAAGCACCATTTATCGTCCTTGAAGACGCGGATGTCGATTTTGCCGTTGAAGCTGCGGTAAATGCAAGGTTTACAAATTGCGGCCAGGTTTGTATATGCAACGAGATGGTTCTTATTCACGATAAAGTCGCTGATGAATTTACAGAAAAACTCGTAAACAGGGTGAAAAAGCTTAAAGTGGGCGATCCATTCGATCCTGAAGTGAATATGGGGCCCAAGGCCAGCCCTGGCGATCTGGATAAAATCGACCGCATTGTCCAGGAATCGGTGGCAAAGGGCGCGAAGGTTGCAATTGGAGGAAAGCGGCCGACCGGTGGCATTTTCGATAAAGGATACTGGTATGAGCCGACTGTATTGGTTGATGTGAAACCGGATATGGCAGCCGCCCGGCAAGAGATATTTGGACCGGTGTTGCCAATTGTCAGAATTTCCGGTTTTGAAGAGGCGATTGAAATCGTTAATGCCAGTCCCTACGGATTATCCGCTTATCTGTTTACAGAAGACTACAACAAAATGATCCATGCGACGAACGTTTTGCAGGTTGGCACGGTGTTTCTGAACCAGAACATGACCGGTTGCATCAACGCCTATCATGGTGGACACAAACTGAGCGGAATCGGCGGAGAAGACGGGGAATACGGCATCGAAGGTTATTTGCAAAAACGGACGATATATATGCGGTATAAACGATTCAACCAGACAAACGGAAACAGCCAGGTGGACGAGAAACGATAAAATCGTCAGACGCAGATGCCCGAATCGGCAAGACTCACGTTTGTCGCAGCATGATTCGGGCATTACCAAAGCGTTGACCGGAAGGTCACTTTTGCAGTTGCAAGCTTGATCCGACATCCTCTGCAATATTCAACAAGTGATTGTCAAGGCAGCGACAAAATCGATGCATGAAAAATGAAAGAAGGGAGATTCTTATGGAAAAATTGAAGAAATCAAGAAAATTTATGCATATTTTGCTGGCAGCAGCCTTGGTGGTGATGGCTGTTGTCATTCCGCCAGACAATCGGGTATTTGCAGACGTGAATGATGATGACTTGCCAGAGCCTATCAGGATTGACAAAGCGGATTTCGATACGATTCCAGATGTGGCCCATTATTACAAAGAAAAATACGGAGAAGATGCGGTCAGCTATTATGAAAGCGTTAACGGTGAAAGAAGAATCCAACGCATCAATTTCTTTCAATATCCAGAAGGTGACTATTTGGAGGTAAATGGAGAAGTCATCCTTGATATTCCGGCCAGAGACGTCAGGATATGGAGACTGTTTGGCGACGTCCGGTTTGAGGGATCGGCATCAAGGGAGATGGAACTTTATATTATCGATCCCAATGGAGTGGAAACCCAGTGGACCATTTTCAAAAACGGCGGCTGGACTGATGGTAAAACGGGCCTGTATACGAACTATACCCAAATGGGGTTCCAGGAATCCAATCCGTCGGAGAGCATCACCCATCCGTGGTTGCTTAAAGATGAAAACGGTAACATCATCTATGAAGGTTACCAGATGAAAATCGTTGGGAATGGCACACTTCGAAGCATTTATCACTGGGAAGAAGAAGGGATACCTCTCGAATTTGATGTTTCTGCCTGGACTGTGTTGGGGGAAGATAAACCTGTATTGCCTGTCACGGTTTCCGTTTATGCCGATATCAATTTGAGTATGAACGGCGTGAACAAATTGCCGGAAGAAGTGTTCAAACGATATCATGCAAACAGCGGCCCCATTGGTGTAGAGCAAAACAGCGGCGCGGTCACGCTTCTGGATGAAGCTTATCATAAAGTAACGAAAGATTGGGGCTTCATCCCGGGACGGGGAGCGTTTCATTTCAGTTTGCTGAACAATTATGCCGGCTTGAAGGAAGACCCGAACAACCTTGGGTATTCGGATTTCTCGGAAGTTTATGAAGTCTACGCGAAAAATCCGGATGCCATCAAAAAATTCGACAGTTTGTATCCGACAGTCGGCAAGGATTATGTCCTCACACTGGATGGTTGGCCGCGATGGACCTGGGAAGATCCGGAATCCAACGGATCTGAACATTTTGGAACACCTGCTTACGAACATTTTGATGCCGCCGCAGACGCTGCAGCCAAAACCATTAAGAGCATTGATACCCGATTTGACGGAAGAGGGCCGAAGTATGTCGAAGTGAAAAACGAATCGACCATTCCGCAAGAATGGTGGTTTTTCGTGACCGAACCGGACAAGGCATGGGATTATTTGGCGGAGTTTCATAACAAAGCGGCTAACGCGATCAAGAGCGAGAACCCGGACGTTTTGGTGGGCGGCCCCAGCAGCGCATTCATGTATTTGGAAAAAAACGACTTCCAGGAAGCCAGAGAACAACTGGAATTTATGGATAAGACGAAAGATACACTGGATTGGTATTCCCATCATTTTTATGAGAATTCACGGCTGATCATTCATGACCGCGAAAACAACCCTGACGGGTTTTTGAGCGGTAGGTTGGAAGCTGTTCTGGATTTGTTGAACGCCCACATGGTGAATACGGACAACGTAAAACCAATTTATATCACCGAAGAAGGCACATATAATACAGCTGGAACAGACATTGATTACTTCCAGAAGCTTGTGGCCTTTAATGGTTATATGTTGCGATTCATGGATTATTCCGATTCCATTGGCATGTTGGTTCCATATTTGTATCCGGTTATTAACTGGAAACCGAATGCGAATAACACGTTCTATCGCTACACCGATTCCACTTTGACCGGATTGCAGGAAGAGATGACTCCGCTTGAAGCGTATGTAGATATGTGGAAAGATTATCGGGGCGCGTTTTTGCTGACACAAGACGATAATGACCGCGTATTTGCCAACGCCGTTCGTTACAATGACACCGTGTATGTAGCAGTGCACAATTTGAACGCTCAACGGGTCAATCTTGACTTGAACGTATACACTGGCGATGCGGAAATTGCGAGTGTAAAAAGGAAACATTTCTTCCTCGAGAAAGGTGTGCTGACGTACGAGGAAGAAACGGTCAACGACCTTGATAACGTCTATATGAGAGTACAAGAGATGAGCGTATTCGAAATTAAGCTGGACCGCTCGCCCGAGTTTAAGCAAACATGGGAACGGAAGTTTTTTTACGCTCCTCAGGAATTGCAACCTACCAGCAAGAATGAGGCAATTCAATTTACCATAGCTACGCAAACAAATCAGTTGAAGCGTTCCACCTTGCGAATTGGTTTCGGGAAGAGCGGAAGCGGTTTTTCCGGGGATATGACGGTGGAAGTCAACCCGGGTACCGAAAGCGAGCAACGTTTTTATCTGGATCTGGAATGGACCAATAAACCCGGAGACCTTCTGACCTTCGCCGAGTTTGAACTGGATCCGGACAACGTTTTATCCCAGAATACGATTGATATTGCGATCCCTGAAGACGGCGGATACATTACAAGTGTCCAATTGATCAACTATTACGAAAAAGAAGCGCCGATTGGTGCGGATACCTCGTCATTAGTACAACCGATTGCGGATGCAAAGGCGAAACTGAATTCAATTGCTGTTTCGGAAACGGGAAGTGAACTTGAACCGGGTACAGAATGGGTTCAGCCGTATATTCATGACACGCTCAGTATTGAAGTTACCAAGGCGGAAATTGTGAAAAATGACCGACTTGCCACACAAGAAGAAATCACGCGTGCCGTAAACAATCTCGAATTTGTCATGCAGATTTTTGAAGAAAACACGAACATCAGAGGGTCATCAACCGGCATCAAAGGAGCCAAAATCTCCTTTGAAGACGAAGAAGAAGCCGACTATACGTATGATTCTAATCTCATCAACGTAACGATTGGCCCGGAAGGCGCCACAGACGGGGGCAAGGCACTCAAGGCAGAGTTTACGGAATTTATAACTTATGGATGGGATTCGAGCGGAGATTATTCAGCAACCATCGACTTTACCGCGTCGGAAGAAGGTTGGAATCTGGACAGCGGACCGATTTCCTTCGATGTAACGAACCTGGAAAATGCTGCAACCCAGCTGCGCGTAGATGTCGAGGACGCATACGGCAACAAGGGGATGTACTATTTCACTATTTCGCCAAATGAAACACGGTCGATTGAAATTTCAGAATTTGGCCAAACGGATGCCAGTTGGTTGACAGACGGTTATTCGGCCAGATCGAAGGCCATCGACACGACGAATTTGAAAAAACTGCGATTTTACGTGTTTGTACCTGAACAAGCGCCGTTGAACAAAGCAACTCTTGCCTTTGACAACATTGTAATCGGAGTGGTTTCAAACGATTCAGATAACGGGAATCAATCCGATAACAATAACACTGCGCCAATAACACCTCCTGTATCCGATGCAAACAACCTGGATATTTTAATTAACGGGAAGAAAATACCAAATATTTTCCGGGTTGAATTTGAAAAAGTGGGAGACCAAACGACAACAACGGTGACGGTCAAGAAACAATTGTTTGATAGCATCTTAAATGAAATGGATGAAAATGCTTTAATCACTATACCGATTACGACCGAATCTGATGCTGTGTTCGTACATTTGGACGGCGAAATATTGGACGGATTCAATCAAAAGAACAGTACGATTGAAGTGGTGAGCGGCCGGTATTCCTATAAGCTTCCAGCCAAACAACTTGTAACAGACGAAGGTAGTTCTCCGGAAAAGGTCGAGTTTGTGATAAAGATTAACAAAGCGGATGTTGAAACAGAAAAGACATTAGAAAATCTGTCCAAACAAAACGGGTTCTTAATCGTTGCACCACCGGTCAACTTCGAAGTTAATTACACTTATGAAGGCAATACTGTTGAAATCACAAAGTTTACTGAATATGTAGAACGAACCATTTCACTTCCAGAAGGCGTTGAACCTTCAGACAACTTAACAGGTATCGTAATTGAAGATGACGGAACGATCAGGCAAGTTCCTACGCGGATTGAAGAAGTCGATGGCCAATATTATGTTGTCATGAGCAGTATGACCAACAGTGTTTACACGGTTGTCGAGAAACACGTGGAATATCATGACATGGAAGGACACTGGGCAGAAAACGTGGTTCATGACATGGGATCGAGAATGATCGTTTCCGGAGTTGATGCAAATCATTTCGAACCGGATCAATTGATCACTCGTGCAGAATTCGTCGCAATGGTTATTAATGCATTGGGATTGGAGAAAACGCAAGGGAACAATGAATTCAAAGACGTAAATAGTCAGGATTGGTATAATTCATTCATAAATACAGCGCTTGAGTACAATTTGATCAAAGGTTATTCAAGTGATCGGTTCGGTCCCAATGACCCGATAACTCGTGAGCAAGCCATGACCGTAATTGAAAAGGCGATGAAGTTGACAAGACTGGAGGTCGAGCTGGATTTGAACGATGTGGATACCATATTGTCGGGTTTCGCAGACGGAGAGATGACGGCGCCGTATGCTAGATATTCTGTCGCTTCGGGAATTAAGGCAGGTATTTTGCATGGCAGATCGAGTGACATCCTCGCACCGAAACAATACGTTGGAAAAGCTGAAGCAGCCGTTATTGTTTGGAGACTTCTGGAAAAATCAAACCTGATTTCACAGCTTTAAATCCAGAAAACCAAAGTTCCTTATAAACGGCCGCAGTTTTGTCACATGCAGATCGTCAGCAGCGATTAGAACGTACCTGGTTTCAGTAAGCAAGCAGGAAATACCCGCGTACAAAAAGAATGGAGACCGCGCTTCAAGGAATAAAGAAGTGTGGTCTCCATAGATTGCCGATACGTTGTGACAAAGAAGCGAACCACCAATCATGTGTAAATGATGATTTGCGGATATACGCTAATATCTTGCAAGAATTAGGAAGGGATTCGAATCGTGAAACCCAATTTTCTGGTATTCGTCGTGGATCAGATGCAGTCGCGAACGTTATCTTGTCATGGTCATCCCGACGTGAAAACGCCGAATATTGATCGGTTGGCGCGGGAGGGCGTATCGTTTACCCGCGCTTATTGCAACAATCCCGTATGTATGCCGTCCCGAGCGTCGCTACTGACCGGTTTGACGGCTCGTCAACACGGCGTTTTGACGAATGGAATCGCGTTGTCCGAACACTTCCCCACTTTGCCGGGTGTTTTGTCGGAACACGGTTATCGGACACATGCCGTAGGCAAACTCCATCATCAACCGATCGGATCGGTAAGCAGAGAAGAACAAATGGAATTTTCCTGGGAAGGAATGAAGTTTTGGGAATCGGGAGAAATCCGGTCTATCCCTTCGGGATATTATGGATACCAATCCGTGGACTATGTTGGAGGCCATGTGACCTGTTTCGGTGATTATTTAAGGTGGTTGGAGCAGGTATATCCCGGAGGCGGCAAGAAATTGTCAAAAGAGGGCGCTTATTATGCGGATGACAAGATTCCGATGAGTTGGCGGATTGATTTGCCCGAGGAATACCATTACAATCACTGGATTGCAGAGCGAAGCATTGACTTTCTGGAACAAATGAGCCAACAGGATCAGCCGTTTTTCTTGTGGTGTTCGTTTCCCGATCCGCATCATCCGTTTGCTGCTTGCCGACCATACAGTGAAATGTATGATCCGGCTTCGCTCACCTTGCCCGAACATTGGGACGTCGAAGAAGACGGCATCTCATGGCTTAAGGAACGGAGAAACATTCACCCCGATTATACGTCATTCGATGAACATGATTTGCGGGAAATATTGGCTCAGACCTACGGCATGATCTCACATGTAGACAAAACGATTGGCGAAATCACCAAAAAGTTAAACATGAAATCGGAA
>NZ_JBCNFP010000107.1:0-2981 GCF_050481165.1 Paenibacillus cisolokensis | reverse complement strand
TGTACTTTCGAAATTCAGGGTTACTTTAAGCGTACTTAGATTTTCAAGATAGACATAAAAAACTTCGACACTCATGGTCGAAATCCTTACGGTTAGCATAAAAACTTGCCGTTACTTGTGATACGGTTCACCGTAACGGGCTAACGGCGAATTCGCTGTAACCGCAATCTCACTCTGCCCATCATCTTTCTCATTTGGTTCGATCTTGGTCTAAACCATTCGAGCAGTGGCGCATACTAGAGCGCAGACAGCTGCTTGATAAATTTTCCAGCTCGTCGACCAATCCTTTCGCAAGTTCGAAATCTTTATCTTTCAAAGCCGATTCGATTTGCATTTCGACCGACTTTTTCTTTTGTTCAATTTCCAAGTAGTCTTTGTCGAAATGACTGGCGTAGATCATCTGTCTGAATTTACGCATACTCATTTTTCGAATGGTCTTATTCTCAACGATCAGCACATAATCCATCCCGTTTACGACGGAATAGAAATCGTGTGAAACCATAATGATCGTACCTTTATAGTCTACGATGGCTTTTTCCAGCGCAATCTGCGAATAGATGTCTAAATGACTCGTCGGTTCGTCAAGCAGTAGCAGGTTGGCTTGCCTTGCTGCGACTTTAGCCAATTGGAGCATGTTTTTTTCCCCACCGGACAACGATTCTAACTTCTGCTCAAGGATTTCTCCTTCGAAGCCGTAGTTCAACAGATAAGCTCTGACCTCGTCATAAGTCTTAAATCCGGCGTCGATGAATTCATGCAGGATCGTATTCGAATCTTGCAGCGTCTCGCCTTGAAGCTGAGATAAGTAAGCCACTCTCGCATCCGCATGAACTTTGATCGACTCATGATTGTTTCGGAAGATGTCCCGCAGCAAAGTCGTTTTCCCGGTGCCGTTCGGACCGATGATAGCGACTTTATCCTTGGATTTGATCTCAAAGTTTACGTTCTCCAACAGCAGCTCGTCGAAGGCCACGCTATAATTATCGACTTTTACGACAACAGCGTCTTCCATTTCATGTTCAATCCCGAAGCTGATATTCGGCTGCTTGATTTCGACGAACGGCGCTTTGATTCTTCGCGCTTCCAGTCTTTCCTGGAACTTCACTCTGGCTTTTAACGCTCGGCCTCTGGATGCTTCTGAATTATAAGTCGCGATCGCTCTAAGGTTGTCGATGATTTGATCGTATCGCTCGATCTCTTCTGCTTCAGCGACGGCGATCTCCTGCAGCTCGATTTTGGCCTGAAGCAGCGAGAAATGATATTCGATATAGCTTCCGTCAAACTCTTGAATTTGCGTGTTTTCCAGGTGAATGATTTTGTTGAAGCAATGGTTTAAAAGATAGCGGTTGTGCGTAACGACCAGCAGCATGCCTTTGTGGGAGTTGATCAATTTTTTGAGCGCGTTCAGATTTTCGAAGTCCAAAAATACATCTGGTTCGTCCATGATCATTAAGTCCGGATTGGTCAACATTTCCTTCATGACTTGAATGAGTTTGAATTCCCCGCCGCTTAAGGAGGTTACGCTAACGTCTTTTAACTTTGCGAGATTGGCCAGATTCAGCTTCTTATTGATGCCGCTTTCGAAATCGTCCCCGCCCATCGATTCCAACGCGTCCAGAGCGAGTTGAACCTCCTCCATCAACGAATCCATATCCGATCTCGTCGCCATTTCGGCATAAATCGCGTTGAGCTTCTCTTGAATCTTGGTACATTCTTCACTGATATATTCAAAAACGGTCATTTCTTTCGCCGGGTCCACCTGCAAGAACTGACTAACGTACCCGATTCGGCAGTTCGGATCGATCTCCAACTTACCGTCGAACAAATGCTTTCCCGGGTCCATCAGGATCTCGATCAGGGTGCTTTTCCCGCTGCCGCTTGTTCCAATAAAGGCGCAGTGTTGCCCTTCTTCGAGCGTGAACGAAATGTCGGTATACAGTTCTTTTTGTGGGAACGAGAAGGATAAGCGTTCAACTTTGATCATCGCGTTACCTTTCTTGGTAGCTGTAATGGGGTTGATTAGAGATACTGCAGAACATGAATACGGAGTTTGCCGGACCTCAGACTAACACTCTTTGCTGCCAAGTTCAAATGGGTAGACCAGGCCCCGTTTATGAGGATATTCGCTTAGGTCTTGCGCTCCATAAGTTACGCATCCCACAGAATGGATGAATTGTTTGATGTAAATGTAAAAGGCATGTTTTTCTGCGCTCGAGCCGTTTCTCCCTTTATGAAGACAAATAAACACGGCGCGATCGTTAATCTCGGCATCGCCGGACAAAACGGATTAGGCTTCGCTTCCTTACGCCGTGTCCAAATCAGCTGTGCATGGACTTACTAAATCATTAGCACGTGCGCTAGCCCCCGACATACGAGTTAACTGCGTCGTGCCGGGTGCCGTTGCTACAAGATGGTGGTCAGGAAGGGAAGACCAAATGAAGAAATTAGCTCCAAATCTTCTACTTCAGCGCATTTCATCACCCGAAGATATCGCACAAATGATCTGTGCAACTTTAGAACAAGAAGCGATGACGGGTCAAATTATCACAGTGGATAGCGGTCAAACCCTATAAGTTCAAGAAAAAATGACATATCAAGATTGCATCTGCCTGGATTCGGAGATATGATTATTTTAATTATTGCGATTATTCCGAAGAAGATGGCATTTTTTTCATATGAGAGTCTTGTCTTATTAATTCTTGTCATGGTATCGAGATTTTGAGAGGCGGATGAATGGATGAACGGAACAACAGCTATGTTTAAGAGTCGCGAACTTGAGCAGAATTACATGGAGGCCTATGCCAAGACATTGTCTTTGTGGCCAGTTCCATATGAATCTCTCTATGTAGATACAGAATATGGAAAGACCCATGTGATCGCTTCCGGTCCTAACACCGGAGAACCCTTAGTGCTTCTTAACGGTTTTGGCTTTAGTGCTACGATGTGGTATCCAAATATTGAGCCTAAATTTCGAAAGCCCG
>NZ_JBCNFP010000106.1:0-10381 GCF_050481165.1 Paenibacillus cisolokensis | reverse complement strand
GCCCATCCGCAAATCCGGATTCGCACGCTTTCTGCCGATAAAGCCTACGGTACGACAGATTATCTGCGATCGCTGTTCGAGCAAGGGATTATTCCTCTGGTTTCGAATCCGTGATGATGGAGGTGGTGTCGGACCTGCTCATTTCGGTGTTGGTTGGGTTGTTTTCCTCTTTTTTCATGCCGAAGAGACGGATACAACTGACTTAAATCACCGGACTTCTAGAGGTGCCTGACTTAAGATTAAAATGATCAACCTTGAAAACTTTGGGGTACAAGACAGAGTGGTGATCATGTGATTGATCAGGTAGGAAATCCCGATGACATGGGTGATCGGGTACACCCTCCGCGGGTACAAGCAGCTGGAATTGGAATAATCACTCTGAACAAGCAATGAGGATCCACACTTGAAATGGATCCTCATTGTTCTGTTTAACCCGCTTTGCGATATTCCTTTATGGCGAGAAGGAGACCTCCGGTTACCCCGGTGTCATCGCCCAACGCGGGCAATTGGATATAACGGTCGATCGGCGGGATCTCCACGTAGCCGGCAATTCTTTCGGCCAGCTGCGCTTTCACCTTGGGGAGAAAATGCCCGCTTTTCATGACGCCTCCGCCCAGAATGATGATGTCCGGGCGCAAGACGACCGTATAGGTGTACAGCGCTTGGGCCAAATAAAACGCCATAAAATCCCACACTTCGTGACCGGCTTCAACCTCATGGCCTTTTTTGTTCAATCTGGCCTCAATCGTCGGTCCGGCCGCCATGCCTTCCAGGCAGTTGCCGTGAAACGGGCATGCTCCCCGAAACGCGTCGTTCGGATGGGGCTGCATCATGATATGTCCCATTTCCGGATGGCCGTACCCTTCCAAAAATTGTCCGTTTACGATTGCGCCGCCGCCGATTCCGGTGCCGACGGTCAAATAAAGCACGCTGTTCAGCCCGGCGCCGGCCCCTTTGGTTGCTTCGCTCAGCGCCGCCGCGTTAACATCGGTTGTCCATCCGACCGGGATGTTGTACTTGCTTTTCACCGCGCCGACAAAATCGAAATTGGACCATGACGGTTTCGGCGTATTTTTGATATATCCATACGTTTGGGATTGCGGATTCACATCGATGGGACCGAAAGAGCCGATCCCCATCGCTTGGATGTCGTATTGATCAAAAAAACCGAAAACCCGGTTCATCGTTTCGTCTGGCGTTGTTGTGGGAAACGTTGCCCTTTCGATCACTTGGCCATCCTCGTTGCCAACCGCACAGACAAACTTCGTCCCCCCCGCTTCAATCGCGCCGAACAAGATGAGTCACCCCCGTCATCCAGTTGGAAACCAACCGCTTTTTTACTTCAGAAGAGTCGCAAGACCTTGCTTGGAATCGATATTTTTTTCCATGGCGTCCGCTTGCGCTTCCCAGTTGTCGAATTTCCCGTATGCGGTAATGATCGTCGATCCGGTCGGCAATTCGGGGTGCTCGTTTTCTCCGTTCGTGCCCCAGTTGACCCAGCCGGAATCGTTTCTTTGCACGATTTGGTAACGGGATACGACGTTGCTCGTATACCAAACCATCGCGTATCCGGTCTTGTCATTGAGCTCGGCCGTCTTGTTGGCGCTCAAGGGGAAAATCGTTTGTTCCGGCGCGCTGTTGACATCGACAAATTTGCTGAACAGCACATTTCTGTTTCTTTCGCTCTCGTGCACCTGTCTATGCGCCTCGGGAATGATTTCGGAGACGTGTTTTTTGATGTCCTCCGCATCAAGCAGCCCTTCCTTGACGCAGAAAATTCTCCAAAAATAGTCCCAGGAAACTTCATTAATATTTTCCCCGATGCTGTCTTTATATTGTTTCAATTTCGGATTGTTTTGTTCGTCGGCGTTCTCCAGCAGTTTGTGAACCCCTTCGGACAAAATGTTGGCATACAGGTCGCCTTCCCGGTAATACGTGCCGCCGTAGCAAGCAAAAGAGGTGAACACTCTGTCGCCTTTGCCGCTCTCGAATTCGTCCCCCACCGTGATTTTGTTGACCACCGGAATGCCGTCCACGACCGTCGAGAAATCGTCCACATCATATTTTCTGCGGAACCAGGGCGTGTTGTAGAAAAATTCCCAGGTGATCGTGAAGTTTTTGCCTTTCAAATTTTCGTCCAAACCGTCTGGCACGGTTCCTTTGAACAAATACCTGCAGTACAAAGGGCCTTCCTCTTCCACGATGCAGTCGACGGTCGTATGCTCCGGAGGATTGATGAGCCCGTTTTTGGGCGTAAAGAACGGTCCGTAAAATCCTCCAATGGCGTTGGAATAGTCTTTGATCAAATTTTTCCCTTCCGCTTTCGCCTCAAAATAGCGGATACCCCATTTGCCGTAGGAAGTTCCGTCGGCGGTTCCGGAGCACAGTTCCAAAATGTAATAACCGGTGTCCAGCCTTCTGAACCCGTCCTTCTGCGTCACTTCCAGCTTTTCGATTCCTTTGAACGGTTCGCGGGACACCGGATTTTCCCCCGCATACAGCCAATAGGAGGTCACCAACTCATCCATGCTGACCAGATAAACGATCGAAGCTTCTCGGATATAGTCGCCATCACTCACGACATCGATCAATTGGAAAGGGATTGTGCGATCGGCATCGTCAACCAGGACAAGGCTGTCTCTGTGCACGCGATAATCCGCAAAATTCAATTTGGTGATGACCGGTTCATTGTTCCTGGGCAAACGATCCGGATTGTTCAGCATGATCTGAAATTTATAGGTGAAATTTTGATTTTCCATCGTTGTACTCCTCTCTTCTTTCAGGTGGGATCACGGAAGTTATTTTGCCTTGGCTGTCTTAAAAGAAAAGTTGAATCTTTTCCCTTTTTGAGCATCCACCAGGATGGCAATCAGAATAATCAGGCCTTTGACGACCAATTGCCAGAACGAACTTACCCCCAGCAAGTTCAGACCGTTGCTGATCACGCCGATGACGATCGCACCGATGACGGTGCCGCTGATCCGGCCTCTGCCGCCGGCCATGGAAACGCCGCCCAATACGCAAGCCGCGATGGCATCCATTTCATAGCCCTGACCTACGGAAGGCTGGCCGGAGTACATTCTGGCCGACAGCACGATCCCGGCAAATGCGGCAAGAAATCCTGAAATCGTGTATACCGCAAGCTCGATCTTTTTGGTCGGGACACCGGACAGACGAGCCGCTTCCCTGTTGCCGCCGATGGCGTAAACGTAGGTCCCGAATCTGGTTTTATTCAGCAGGATGGAGAAGATTATAATCAGAACAATCATGTATACAACCGGCAGAGGGATAATTCCGAAAAGCTGCCCTGTCCCGATGGAGGTATAGGCCTCGTCCCGAATTCTTTCGGATTGTCCGCCGCTGTAAATGTAGGCAACGCCTTGCGCGATATTCATCGTGGCCAAAGTGACAATAAAGGCGGGAAGCTTGAATTGGCTGATGATCGTCCCGTTCAGAAACCCGATAACCGTACCGATCAAAAGGCCGATCAAAATGGCGAGATATACCGGCAACCCGGCATTGACAATGAGCCCTACGGTCAATGTTCCGGTCAAGGCGACAATCGCCCCGACGGAAAGGTCAATCCCGGCCAAAATAATAATGAGCGTCATGCCGAGCGCCAGAAAGACGTTGGTCGAGATTTGCCGCAAAACCGTGATCAAGTTGTCCGTTGTCAAAAACACCGGGGAAGCGATGGAGAGTCCGGCGAACAAAAGGATCAAAACGATCAATATCCCCATATTCCCTTTAAAGACGGAAACAAACGGATTGACTTGTCTCTCCTTGGTTTTCGTCATGGATTTAACCTCCCGTTGCATAGCGCATAATATTCTCTTGAGACGCCTCGGATTGCGGCAGCTGCGCTGTCAGTTTTCCGTTTCTCATGACACAAACCGAGTCACACATATTGATGATTTCGGGAAGTTCCGAGGAGACCAATATGATGCCCAATCCCTCTTTGGCCAATTCGTTGATGATGGCATAAATTTCGGACTTCGCGCCCACGTCGACGCCCCTTGTCGGCTCATCCAGGATGAGAAGCTTCGGTTTGGTGGCCAGCCATTTGGCCAGCACCACTTTTTGCTGATTTCCCCCGGACAAATTGCCGACTTCGTTATCGGGCGAGGATGTTTTGATATTCAGGTCTTTGATATATTGGCCAATCAATTGTTTTCTTTTTTGTTCACTGACGATCCATTTGTTTTTCATCAGGTTTCGCAATTCGGCCAACGTCATATTGAATCCGACGGAGTTGATCAGCACGAGGCCTTGGCCTTTGCGATCCTCCGGAACCATGGCGATCCCTTTGGCGATCGCTTCTCTGCAGTTTTTAATCCGCAGCTCTTCCCCGTTCAGATAAACGGTTCCGCTGTCATAAGGCATCGCGCCGAATATGGCCTGCATTACTTCGCTCCGGCCCGCGCCCATCAAACCGGCGAAACCGAGGATTTCCCCTTTGCGCACGGAAAAACTGACATCTTCAAAAACGTTCTTTTTCGTCAGCTTGTCCACTTTCAAAACGACTTCATCCTGACGAGAATACGTCCGGGTATAAAATTTCTCCAGTTCCCGGCCGACCATCATGGCGACAAGCTGATCGGCATTCGTTTCTTTCGTATTCACCGTGCCCACATAGGCGCCGTCCCGAATGATGGTAATTCGGTCCGTAATTTTGAAGAGCTCTTCAAATTTGTGCGAAATATAAATGATGCCGACATTGTTCTTTCTCAATTTCTCCATGATGACGAACAGATTGTTGACCTCTTCCTCGGACAAGGAGGAAGTCGGCTCGTCCATCACCAAAATTTTCACCTGGAAAGAAATGGCCTTTACAATTTCGACGAGCTGCTGCTGGGCGATCGTCAATTCTCCGACCAACGTGTTCACGTTAATGTTCAATCCGAGCTCTTCCACCATTTTTTGCGCCCGGGAAATCATTTGCCGTTTGTCCTTGAACCCGAATTTCGTTACCGGTTCTCTTCCCAGAAAAATGTTTTCCGCCACGCTCAAATACGGAACGAGAACGATTTCCTGGTGAATGACGCCGATGCCGTGCGCCCGCGCATCCTGGACCCCTTTAATAGGCGCAACTTTCCCGTCGATCACAATTTCGCCTTGGTCCGGTTGATGGATGCCGCCCAAAACTTTGATCAACGTGGATTTGCCTGCGCCGTTCTCGCCCAGCAAGGCGTGGATTTCCCCGGCTTTCAGCTCGAAATTGATACCGTTCAGTGCCTGGGTTTGACCGAATCTTTTGGCAATCGAACGCATTTCAAGAACGGGTCTGGCCAATGGAATTCACCTCCGAAAGTCCAATTCAAACGTAGAATGCAAGAAAAGATTCTTGCATTCTACGGAATTTGCGATGCGATATGATGTTTTACTGTAAGTGATTATTGCCATTGTCCTGCTGTTTTTTCCGCCATTTCCTTCGTTACGACGTGGGAAGGCAGCAGGATTTCTTTTTCGATTTCTTTGCCGTCCAGCAAATCAAGCGCAGCCTGGAACGATTTTTCCGCGATTTGAATCGGCACTTGAGCGGCTACCGCGGTGAACGATCCATCCAACAGCGCCGCCTTGCCGTCCGGAGAAGCATCGATCGAGTAAACGGCAATGTCGTCGCGGCCGCTTGCTTCAATCGCTGCCGCTACGCCCAGAGCGGAAGGGTCATTGATGGCAAAGAATGCGTCAATGTCGGGATTGGCTTGAATAATGTCTTCGGCGATCGGCAGCGAAACGTCGAGTGCGGCTTTGCCGTCTTGTTGCGCGACAATTTCGAATTTCGATTTGCTGTCCCCGAGTCCGTCCATGAATCCGGCAACGCGTTGAACGCAGCTTTCATTGGCCGGGAAATCCAAAATCGCGATTTTTCCGCCGTTGGGGAAGTCTTTGACCATTTGTTCGCCCATCAATTTGCCGGCCATGTAAGCATCGGTCGCAATAACGCTTTCAACGAGCTCGCGGTCTTCTTCAATGACTGCCGTATCCACGTTGATGACCGGAATTTTTTTGTCCTTCAGCATTTCCAGGCCTTGGCGAATGCCGGCGGAGTCAACCGGGATCACGAATACCGCGTCATATCCTTGGTTGGCCACGTCGGACATTTGGTTGATCTGTTTGTTCAGGTCGTAGTCCGGGTCAAGCACCGTCAATTCCACGCCTTTTTCTTTGGCGAGACGTTGGTAAGTTTCCGTCATGGCCGTTTGGAACGTATTGTTTTGCGTATTGGGCAGGAAAGCGAATTTCAATTGGTCACTGCCGCCGGAAGTTCCGCCGGAAGCTGCAGTCGTGCTGGAACCGCTTTCTTGATTGCCGCACGCAACCAGTGACACAGCCAGAATAAGTAAAGATAGAGTTTTCCAAAGATGTTTCTTCATGCTGTTTACCCCCGTATGCTCTGAATGATTTAACTAAAAAGATGGAATATACCTCCTGCCCGCGCGCGTTTAATTAAACAGTAGGTCGTTTTGTAACTCTTCCATCTCTAGCTTTACATAAATATATAACACGTAATGCTTTGTGTAGTCAATTAAATAAAAAAACAATACGAGGAAATGATTGCTTTTTGTTTTTTTACGTAAATTTATTCAGTATGATGCCTTCGATTTCCGGCGGAGCCGGTTCCAGCGTGATGTCTTTCCACGCTTTCAGCAAATTTTTGGAATCGACGGCATAAGGCTGAACACCGATGTATTTATAAGAATCGTGTCCCAGCAAAGCTTTAGCCGTCGCGAGTCCCACCGCAACCCCTTGATGATAAGGCCTCTGGGTGGAAAGCCCCTTCACCATTTCTTCTTTGGCCAAATAGATCCCGATTTCCACATCCAGATCGCAGGTGAAGATCGACACGTCTTCCCGGTTCAATTCCTTGAGCGCCCGAATCGCTTGTAATGCCGGTCGATCCCAGGAAATATACAGCCCTTGGATTTCTGGATGGGCTTGCATCATTTCTTTGCAGACGTGATAGGTGTTTTCGATTTGGTAAAAATATTTTTCATCCACAATTTCAATGTTTGGAAAGTTGGTTCTGATGACCTCTTTGGCTACGGCATCGCGGAGATGCGTTCCGTAAAACGGGGCTCCGTGTCCGATAAAGCCGATTTTGACATTGGGTTGGTTTTTGAAATAATTGCCCAGCAGCATCGCCGCATTTTGCCCGTTTTCCCGTTCATTTACGGACACGCACGAGGCGTACTGATCTTTATCCATTCCTTCGGGCACGTTGCTCAGAAAGATCAATTTGACTTCTTGGGAGATGCTTTGAAATTTTTTGGCCGTAAGTTCGTCGTCGACCGGAATGGCGATGATCGCATCGGGCTTTTGCAGCCGCAATCCTTCCAGCTGGTTGACTTGCAATTCCGGATCGAAATGGGCATTCGTAATCGAAATGATCGAGATTCCGTACTTGTCCAATATATTTCGAATGCCATTCTCGTACAATCTGGCCCACGCCGTACCGCCATAGTGGAACGAAATCGCGACTTTATAATGGCCGGCCATCAGCTTGTCGGCCTCAGCTTTGGAAATCGTCAACTCTTCGGGAGAAACCGTTTTTTCCCCGAATGGCCCTCTCCCGATCACCTGCGTGGACTGTTTGATGGAGAGCTCCATCGGAACTTTGATTTGCTCGGTTCCTCCGGCATCGTTCTCCATTTTTTTGAGAAGAAGATGGACTCCCCGAACTCCCATCTCTCTGGTATCATGCTTAAGGATAGTCAACGGAGGATTCGTGATTTCCGACCAATCTTCGTCGCCGACTCCTATGATCGACACATCGGCCGGACATTCGATCCCCAATTTGTTCAGCACCTTCAGCAAATAAAGCGTAATCCGGTTGCTGCAGGCCAGGAAAGCGGTCGGCTTATGCTGAACCCATACATCGTTGATTTTCTTTGCGAATTCATCTAAACTGCTGTCATGTTCCATCTCTAAGATTAATTCTTTTTTGACGGACAATTTGAAAGCATTTAAAGTTGTGACGTAACCTTTCAAAATTGTTTCCGTTGAGGAAACTTGATCCTTTTCCATGATCAGAGCGATCTCTTCATGTCCGGACTTCAACAAATGGGCCGCAGCTTGGGAAATTCCTCCTTCATCGTCCGATAGGACGGACCCGACACCTTTGACCGCCATGGTTCGCTCCAGAAAAATAAACGGAATACGCTGCTGCACCAATTTTTCGAACGGTTTGGCATCTTTATTTGCAGGAATGAAAATGCCCCCGGCAATTTGCTTGTTATAAAGGATGTTGGTGATCATGTTCCTTTCTTGGTCCGTGTTGTCATTATGAAAATAAAGAGCAGGGTTGTACCCTGCATCCATTAACGCAGTCGAGATGCTGGAAACCAGTTTTACATGAAAAGGATCCGACAAGTCCGGCACAACAACGGCGATTTCCGATCTTTTGCCGATTTTCAGCTTGCTTTTTTTATTCTCCAGTTTTTTATCGTAACCGGTTCTCCGGATTGCCTCTTCCACCCGTTCAACCAGTTCCGGACTTACATACCTTGATTTGTTGATAACATGGGACACCGTAGCAATCGAAACGCCGGCTTCCTTCGCAATCTGGTGGATCGTAACCATTTTCTCACCCCTTATTTACGTAAATTTAAAAAAATATTATCACTCATTCGCGGCATGGTCAACGCATTCAAACTTCGCGGCGAAGATTTACGTAAACAGGCGAAATATAAGGGGCCCAGACATGACTCCAAGTTCCGGTGCCGGGTCATCCGAAAGCGTAGAAATAAATTCCAAGGAGTGGCCGTCCGCACGTGAAAGTTCTTCCCCTTCCGCATAACGACGAAGGGGGCATTCGCTTTCCGCAAGCAAATGCCCCAACATTTTTTTCTAATAACTTTGTTTTTGCATCTAAAGAATTAGCTATAGACCAACTCTCTTGCGGTTAGACCAAGCGTCCGCGACGTTGCATCATGAATTTCTTGGAAAAGCCCCGGGTTTTTCACGAGCGAAACGCCGTAAGAAGGAATCATTTCTTTGATTTTCGGTGCCCACTCTTTCATATGTTGCGGGAAGCATTTTTGCAATACCTCAAGCATGACGTGAACGGCCGTTGAAGCTCCCGGAGAAGCGCCAAGCAATGCGGCGACCGAGCCATCGGCGGCACTCACGACTTCCGTGCCAAATTGAAGCGTTCCTTTACCGCCGGCCTCGGTATCTTTGATCACTTGCACACGTTGGCCCGCCACCACAATGTCCCAATCTTCGCTTTTGGCGTTCGGAACAAACTGCCTCAACTCTTCGATCCGCTTTTCTTTCGATAACATCAATTGTTGAATCAAGTATTTGGTCAATGCCATCTCTTTTACGCCTGCTGCCAACATCGTTAAGACATTATTCGGTTTTATGGAACCGATCAGATCAAAATTTGAACCCGTTTTTAAGAACTTTGGCGAGAAGCCGGCAAACGGTCCGAACAGCAAAGATTTTTTCCCCTCGATATATCGGGTGTCAAGATGCGGAACGGACATCGGCGGAGCGCCGACTGCAGCTTTGCCGTATACTTTTGCATGATGCTGCGCTACAACCTCCGGATTGTTGCATACCAGGAATAGTCCGCTTACCGGGAATCCTCCAATATGTTTACTTTCGGGAATACCCGTTTTTTGCAGCAAAGGAAGGCTTCCGCCGCCGGCCCCGATAAAGACGAATTTCGCCGTATGGCGTTCGACCGTACCGTTGACGAGATTTTTCACTTTCAATTCCCATAATCCGTCGCTGGTACGCTTAATATCCTCAACCTTATGTTTGTAGTGGATCTCGACGTTATGATTCTTCAAATGGTCAAACAACATGCGCGTTAAAGCGCCAAAGTTGACATCCGTTCCGGAATCGATTCTTGTTGCCGCAATCGGGCCATTGATCGTCCGGTCTTTCATCATCAGCGGAATCCATTCCATCAGTTTGGCCGGGTCATCGGAAAATTCCATCCCTTGGAACAGAGGGTTGTTTGACAACGCTTCATACCGTTTCTTCAAGAACGCTACATTTTTTTCCCCTTGTACGAAACTCATATGAGGCAACGGCCTGATAAAGTCCTGCGGGTTACGAATCAGATTGCGGTTTACAAGATAAGACCAGAACTGTCTTGAAACCTGAAACTGTTCGTTAATCTTGATCGCTTTGCTGATATCTATGGATCCATCCGGTTTTTCGACCGTGTAGTTCAGCTCGCACAGTGCAGCATGCCCCGTTCCCGCATTATTCCATTCGTTGGAGCTTTCCTCACCCGGTTTGTCGAGCTTCTCAAACACTGTAATTTTCCAGTCCGGTACGAATTCTTTCAGTAGCGTCCCCAAAGTCGCACTCATGATTCCGGCGCCAATTAAGATCACGTCTGGTTTGCGTTCCATCGTAGTGG